>DASZQQ010000147.1:0-5194 GCA_035549595.1 Caulobacteraceae bacterium | reverse complement strand
GGCGAGCCCGCCGCCGTCCGCCTGGATCTCGACACGGCTGGCGCCGGCGTCGATCGCGTTCTCGACCAGCTCCTTGACGGCGCTCGCGGGCCGTTCGACCACCTCGCCGGCGGCGATCCGGTTGATCAGCTCAGGCGGGAGCCGACGGATGGTGAGAGGCTGGGCCACGGCGGCAGTCTAGGACGATTCCGCCCCGCCATCCGCCCCTTCGTGGGACGCAAAGCGAGGGCGCTGGCCCGCAGGCGCCCGGGGCGGCTCAGAGCCCCGGCAGCTTCACCCGTGACGCGGACTGGCGCGCGATGACCACCGTGTGGCCGCCGGTCAGCTGCTGCAGCCTGGCGTCCTCAGCGGCGGGATCGATCGGCGTCGCTGTGTTCGGATCGCCCAGGGGGTTGGCGGGCGCGGTCGCGGGCTGGTCCTTGCGCCAGAACATCACCCAGTCGGCGAAGCCCTTGTCCTTGTGGGCGACGTCGCCGAACTCGTCGTCGACGACGTAGCGGATCAGCGGGTCGGCCTTGTCGGACCCGGCGCGCTGGACCAGCAGCTTCTCGCCGTCGGAGCGGACCTCGGCGTCACGCTGGCCGAGCAGGGCGTTGCGCGCGGCGCTCTCGGGCTGAAGCTCCTGCGGGCGCGGCTCGCCGGGGGCCGGCGGGCGCAGGGAGTAGTCGGGCGGCAGCACCAGCGGGGCCTTGGTCACGACGCGGAACTCGTCCGGCGTCACCTTGGTCATGCCGAGGGCCTTCTGCGTCGAGCTGCAGCCGGCCAGGCCGGCGGCCCCGATCAGAAAGGCGACGGCGGCCACGCGTTGAAAACTCATTCGTCGAAAGCTCCAGCTCGGCCGCCCCGGCCCCTTTTCGGTCCCGTGGATACCCCATTCCCCGCCCAGGCGCCAACGGCGATCAGGTCGCACGCTTTTCCGGCGTCAGCAGGCCCTCGGCCAGGAGCACGATCACGCCCACGGTGATGGCGCTGTCGGCGACGTTGAACACCCACGGGAAGACGTGCAGGCGGGTGACGTCGACGAAATCGACCACGGCGCCGAAGCGGATGCGGTCGATCATGTTGCCCAGCGCCCCGCCCATGACGAGGCCGATGCCGACGCCGGTCAGGGGCCGGTCCATGCGCCGCACCCAGACGGCCAGGATCACCGAGACGATGGCGGCGAAGGCGGTCAGCAGCCAGCGGGTCAGCTCCGCCTCGCCGCCGAACAGGCCGAAGCTCACGCCCCGGTTCCAGACCAGGTTCAGCTGCAGCGGCCAGACCACCGGCTCGACGTGGCCGTCGCCGAGGCCGAGCCCCTGCAGGACCCACAGCTTGACGAGCTGGTCGGCGACGATGATCGCGACCGCCAGGCCGTAGGCGACGAGGGCGGGACGTTTCATTCCGAGAAATCCGCTCTGCGGGGGCGGGGGCGCGACCTCATCGCTTCTGACTGTCCCACAGGGCCACCGCGTCGGCGTCTCGCAGCGAGAGGTCCGGGTAGCGCGGGTCGGCGCCGACCTCGGGCAGGATGCGCCACGAGCGGGCGCACTTGCGGCCTTCGGCCTTCAGCGGCTCGACGGCGACGCCGGCGACCTCGGGCAGGCGGAACGCCCCGGCCGGGCCCTCGCCGGCGACCAGGGTGGCCTGGCTGGTGCGGAACACCTCGGCCGGATCGAGCCCGTCGAAGGCCGAGATCAATTCCGGATCGGCCAGGTGGACGAGCGGCGCCGCCTCCAGGGCCGAGCCGATGCGCTTGTCGCGCCGCTCGATCTCCAGCGCCCCGGTGACGACCCGCGTCACGCGCTCGACCGCGGCCCAGCGGGCGGCCTCCGGCTCGTTCAGCCAGGTCTGGGGCGTCTCGGGGAAGACGCGCAGGGAATTGTGGCCGCCTTCCGGGAAGCGCGTCACCCAGGCCTCGTCCATGGTGAACGGGATCAGCGGCGCCAGCCAGATGGTCAGGCGCTCGAACACCAGGTCCATCACCGTCCGGCACGCGCGGCGGCGCAGACTGTCGGGACGGTCGCAGTAGAGGGCGTCGCGGCGGACGTCGAAGTACAGCGCCGACAGGTCCGCCGAGCAGAAGTCGGCCAGCGGCCGGATCACGCCGGTGAAGTCGAACGACTGGTAGGCGGCCCGCACCTCGGCGTCGAGCTCGGCCAGCCGGTGCAGCATCAGCCGTTCCAGCGGCGGCATGTCGGCCGCATCGACCCGCTCGGCGTCCGTGAAGCCGGCCAGGGCGCCCAGCAGGTAGCGCACCGTGTTGCGCAGCTTGCGGTAGGCGTCGATCGTCGTCTGCAGGATGGTGCCGCCGATCCGCTGGTCCTCGGAGTAGTCCACGAGGGCGGCCCACAGCCGGATGATCTCGGCCCCGCTCTGGCGGATGATGTCCGACGGCTCGACGGCGTTGCCGAGCGACTTCGACATCTTCTCGCCGGCCTCGGTCAGGGTCATGCCGTGGGTGACGACCGCGCCGTAGGGCGCGCGGCCCCGGGTGGCGCAGGACTCCAGCAGCGACGACTGGAACCAGCCCCGGTGCTGGTCCGACCCTTCCAGGTAGAGGTCGGCCGGCCAGCGGGTGTGCTCGCGCCCTTCCAGGGTGAAGGCGTGGGTCGAGCCCGAGTCGAACCAGACGTCGAGGATGTCCTCGACCTTCTCGTAGCGGTCCGGGTCGTGGTTGCCGAGGAAGTCGCCGGGCGGACGGGTGAACCAGGCGTCGGCGCCCTCTTCGGCGATGTGCTTCACGATGCGGGCGTTGACCTCGTCGTCGTGCAGCGGCTGGCCGGTGACCTTGTCGACGAACATGGCCAGCGGCGAGCCCCAGGCGCGCTGGCGGCTGATCAGCCAGTCGGGCCGGCTCTCGACCATGGAGCGGATGCGCGTATGGCCGGCCGGCGGATAGAAGGCGGTGGCGTCGATCGCCTCCAGCGCCGTCTCGCGCAGGGTGCGCCCGCCGTGGATGGGGTCTTCCAGCGGCGTGTCGATGCGGATGAACCACTGCGGCGTGTTGCGGAAGATCACCGGCGCCTTGGAGCGCCACGAGTGCGGATAGCTGTGCTCCAGCCGCCCGCGGGCGAGCAGCGAGCCGGCCTCGATCAGCTTGTCGGTGACCGCGGCGTTGGCCGGGCCGAACTTGCCGGCCTTCTTGCCCTCGGTCTCCAGCACCTTCAGCCCGCCGAACAGCGGCACGTGGTCGAAGTAGGCGCCGTCCTCGTCGACCGTCTCGGGGATCTCGCGGTGGCCGTGCGCCAGCCACACCTGGTAGTCGTCGGCGCCGTGGCCGGGCGCGGTGTGGACGAAGCCGGTGCCGGCGTCGTCGGTGACATGGTCGCCGGCCAGCATCGGCACCGGGAAGGCGTAGCCCTTGTCGAGCGGCGACAGCGGATGGGCCAGGACCATGCCCTGGCAGTCGACGCGCTCGAGTTTCAGCCACCTGGCGATCTTGGCGGCGGCGAAGACGTCCTCGGCCAGCTTCTCGGCCACGATCAGCCGGTCGCCGACCTTGGCCCAGGGCTCGAACGGCAGGCCTTCCTCCATCGCCTCGACGCGGTAGGCGGCGTAGGCGATGTCGGGGTTGTACGAGACGGCGCGGTTGGCCGGGATCGTCCAGGGGGTGGTGGTCCAGATCACCACCGAGCCGCCGAGCGCGGCGTCCGAGCCCTCGGTGACCGGGAACTTGACCCAGATCGTCGGGCTGACGTGGTCGTGGTACTCGACCTCGGCGTCGGCCAGGGCGGTGCGCTCGACCGGGCTCCACATCACCGGCTTGGAGCCGCGGTAGAGCTGGCCCGAGGCGATGAACTTGTGGAACTCGGCCACGATCGCCGCCTCGGACGCATAGTCCATGGTGGCGTAGCGCCTCTTCCAGTCGCCCAGCACGCCCAGGCGCTGGAACTCGCGCGACTGCTCGGCGATCCACTGCTCGGCGTATTCGCGGCAGCGGGCGCGGAACTCGGCCTTGCTGACCTCGTCCTTGCGCCGGCCCTTGGCGCGGAACTCCTCCTCGATCTTCCACTCGATCGGCAGGCCATGGCAGTCCCAGCCGGGCACGTAGTCGACGTCGTAGCCGAGGGCGAAGCGCGAGCGGACGACGAAGTCCTTCAAGAGCTTGTTCAGCGCATGGCCGATGTGGATGGCGCCGTTGGCGTAGGGCGGGCCGTCGTGCAGCACGTACAGCGGCGCGCCGGCCGCCTGGCGGGCCTCGCGGACGGTCCCGTAGAGGTCGCCCCAGCGCTCGAGCAGCTTCGGCTCCAGCTGTGGCAGGCCGCCGCGCATCGGGAAGGCGGTTTCGGGGAGGAAGACGGTTTCGCGGTAATCGCGCGAGGGCGTGGCGTCGTCGGGCATGACGGTTCCAATGGGGTTCGGAGGAAGCTGGTGCGTCCCGGCGCGCGCTGGAGGAGCCTCCGGCGGCGTCACGCCGGGCGGTTAATTCGCGGAGCTGTCCGGACCGGTATCATCGCGATGGGCTGTAACAGAGCCCCGCCGCCGACGCCAGCGGCCGGGCCGGCGGATGGGCAGGACGATCGCGGCCCGCGCCTCCAGCTCTTCCCCCACGCATGTGGGGGAAGAGCTTGTGGGTCAGGTCCCATACGCCACGAGATAGAGGTCCACCGCCGCCGCCGCGCGAAGGGTCTCGTTCCTGGCGTCTTGTCGGGTGAGGCCGAGATCGGTCTCTCTCCACTGCCGAATGTCGAGTCGTCGACATGGGCGCGGCCGGCGAAAGCAGATGACTGATCGGGTTCGACGGAAGTGCTGCGACACGCCGTCGCGCGTCATCACGAGAACAGAAGTATTCACCTCGGAATATTCTCGGTTAACCGCGGATTCAGCAGGAAAATTGGTCATCCGTTTACGGGCGCGGTCGCCCAATCGAGCCCGGGCTAGGAACAGGGGCGGTTCTCATGTCGGGCTGGATGAGAGGGTGTGCGGTCGCCGCGATGCTGGCGGCCATGGGCGGCCAGGCGCTCGCCGAGGTCCAGGGCGGCTTCGTCCGCTCCGTGCCGGTGCACGAGGTCGGGCCGCTGCAGGACGGGCCGGAACTGTTCGGCGAGCCCGGCGCCGCGGCGCCGGCGGTCTCGACCTCCGACACCCTGGCCAGCGCTTCGGCGGCGGCCGAGCCGGCCGAGGAGGCGCAGGTCGCCCTGCCGGCCGGGGTGCGCGAGGGCACGCTGGACGCCCAGCTGGTGCGCCTGCGGGTCAACCACCCCGACGCGGC
>DASZQQ010000146.1:0-6421 GCA_035549595.1 Caulobacteraceae bacterium | reverse complement strand
TGCTGAAAGACTCCGACGCGGTCGTGGGCGTCGACTACTTCGGCCACCCGCCCGGCGAGGGCTTCCGCGCGCTGAAGGCGGCGCACCCGAGGCCGCTGTGGATCGAGGACCGGGCCCAGGCGCTGGACGCCGGCCCCGCCTGGGGCGACGCCGTGATCTGGAGCGCGCGCAAGCTGGTCGGCGTCGGCGACGGCGGCGTGATGGTCTCGCAGGGCCCCCTGCCCGAGCCGGACCTTCCGGCGCTGGACCTCTGGGCGGCCGAGGATGCGCGCGCGGGCGACCCCGAGGGCCGGGCGCCGGAGACCTGGCGCCCCCTGTTCCAGGCCCGCGAGGCGGCCATGCCGCTGGCCCCGCACGCCATGAACGAGAGGACCCAGGCGGCGTTGAAGACGGTCGACGCCGCTGCGATCGCCGGGGCGCGACGGACCAACTGGCGGCGCCTGGCCGCGGCCCTCGCCGACATGGCGCTATGGCCGATCGCCGAGCCGGACTTCGTCCCCCTCGCCTTCCCGATCCGGGTCCCGGACGCCGCCGCCGCGGTCCAGGCCCTCGCCGCCCATCGCATCTGGGCGCCCCGCCATTGGCCCGAACTGCCGTCCGGCGCCGGCGAGGACGCCCTCGCCCTCTCCCGCCGCCTCGTCTCCCTGCCCCTCGACCAGCGCTATGGCGAGGCCGACATGGACCGCGTCATCGCCGCCGTCCGGACCATTTGACCGCGAAGGGCGCGAAGGGCGCGAAGGTCTCCGGGTAGCTGGGCGCGAAGCGCCAAACCGTCGATCACCGCAGGGCCAGACCGCGCTGCGCGCCTTTCTTCGCGCCCTTCGCGGTGAACTTCGACAGCCTCAGCCGCGATAGGCCGGAAAGAAGCCGGTCTCATGCCCTGCCGAGAGCGCCGCGTAGCGCGCGGGATCGAGGATGGCGCCGCAGAGTTGGGCGGTGACCTGGGCGTTGGCGAAGCCCTGCTTGAACTGGAAGAGGCCGTCGGAGGCGTCGTCGGCCGCGCCGGCCGCGCCGCCGAGATCGATCACCGCGGCGTCGCCGAAGTGGGCGATGGCGGCGTCGTTCAGGGCGTAGTTGGCGCCGTTGGCGTAGCCCAGGGCGTCGGCGGCGGTCAGGTGGCTGACGGCGACGCCCGCGTGCTCGAACCAGATCGTCATCGCCGCGATCTCGTCCCCGACGTAGGCCGCCAGGGCGACCATCGCCGGCGTGCGCGCGAGCGTCGGGAAGTACGGGTCCGCAAAGGCCGCGACGCCGGCGATGCCGTGGCGCTCGACGAGGCCGCCGTATAGCCGCCGCCAATCCGGCATCGCGGCGGCCAGGTCCACGCGCTCGACGCGGCAGCGGCGGTGGCCGCGGCGGATGCGGTCGCGGTGGTGCCTGGTGGGCTCGTAGCCCCTGGCGCGCTCGATGGTCAGGTGGGTCTTGAACGGCCGGCAGAGGCCGAAGGCCGCGGCGAGACGCGCCGGATCGGGGCTGGCCAGGGGGTCGGGCACGAACACGGCGCTGACGAGGCCCTCGGCGGCGAGGCGCGCGAGCCCGGCCGCCAGGTCGGCGTCCGCGGCGATCGGCGTGCGCGGATAGGGCCCCGTGGCGTCCTC
The DNA here is from genome assembly GCA_035549595.1 of Caulobacteraceae bacterium. Lineage (GTDB taxonomy): Bacteria > Pseudomonadota > Alphaproteobacteria > Caulobacterales > Caulobacteraceae > Acaudatibacter. Next base: position 4,823 of record DASZQQ010000146.1, on the reverse strand, counting down.
GCCGGCGCCGCCGGGCAGCGGCCGGACGAGGGCGAAGCTCCCCCACTCGGGCAGCATGACGGCCGGACCGATGGCCGACAGCGCCTCGGCGTAGAGCGGATCGCCGTAGGGATGGGTCACGCCCGCCCCGCCCGCCGCCTCACTCGGCGACCACATAGATGCTGGCGCAGAAGGTCGGATGCTCGCGGCCGAGGGCGTAGCAGCCCTCCATGAACGCCTCTGAGATCAGCGGCCCGCCGATCAGGGCGTTGAACTGGAAGTTGGCGAGCGGCTTGAAGAACACCCCGCCGCTGTCGGCGATGCGCAGGCCCGCCCTGGTCACGTCGCGGCACAGGGTGTCGAGGCGGTAGACGCGCCGGTGGCCGGCGCCGACGTCGGCTTCGCTGAGGTCCTCCAGGTGCTCCAGCACTCCCATCTTCACCGCGATGCGGCGCGAGGCGGCCTCGGCGTTGGGGACGATGACGAACAGCCGCCCGCCGGGCGCCAGCAGGCTCTTCAGCTTCGCGAGCGCCACGACCGCGTCGTCGACGTGCTCGAGCACGTGCGAGAACAGGATGGTGTCGTAGCGCTCGTCGGTGTCGTAGGCCTCGATCAGGCTCTCGACGAAGCGGGCCTTGTCGCCGACGACGGCGCGGGCGGCCTCGATGAACGGACGGGCCGCCTCGACCACGGTGACCGAGGCGAAGCGCTCGACGAGCAGGCTCGTCTGGTCGCCGTGCGCGCAGCCCACCTGCAGGCAGGCGCCCTCGCGGATCCACGGCTCGAAGGTGCGCATCATGTAGCCGCGCATGGCGGCGTCGAACGGGGCGCAGGCTTCGCCGTAGGAGGCGATCGCCTCTTCCAGCCGGGCGATCTCGGCGGCGGCGCTCATCGCTGATCGGCCCTGAAGGTCCAGCGCTCGGGCGGCTGGTAGTATTCGTCGAGGCTGGCGGCGACGCGGGCGTTGAAGCCCATCAGCTGGCGAAGGTCCTCGTCCATGCGGTCCTGGAAGCTCTTGGGCAGGTACCGCGGCCAGTCCATCTGGGGCTTCATGAACGGACGCCCGAGGCAGAGGGTCAGCGCCGGCCGGGGCGCCGCCGAGCGGTTCGGCGCGGCCGAGTGCACCGTCAGGCTGTCGAAGAGGACGATATCGCCGGCCTTGCCGAGGATCCGCTCCGCGCCGGCGGCGAAGGCCTCGTTCGAGGGCATGGCCTCGACGTGCTGCGAGCCGGGGAGGATCAGGGTGGCGCCGCTCTCAACCGTGAAGTCGGCCAGCATCACCAGCATGTTCAGCGACAGGCGGTAGCCTGGGGTGAAGGCGCGCACGTCGCGGTGCGGCTTCATGGTGTAGGACTTCGCGCCCGGCGGGCTGAGCGTCACGCCGTAGTTCAGCAGGATCCACTTGCCGCCGAAGTAGCGGTCGATCCAGTCCGTCAGCGGGAAGTCCGCCAGGAAGTCGTCCAGCGCCCCGCCGTAGCCGGCCACGTGGTGGGCCGAGCCCTCCATGTTGTCCGAGACCCCGTTGGCCACCTGCAGCGGCCGGCAGACACCGTAGACACGGTCGGCGTCGGCGCGCAGCGCCGCGACCTGGCCCGCGTCCAGCACGCCGGGAAAGACCACCCAGCCCTTCTCGGCGATCAGGCGGTCGAAGTCGGCCTCGGTCACGACGTCAGGCCCAGCTGCACGAAGAGGGCGGCGCCGGCCTGGAAGCGGGCGGCGATGCGGCCCGCATGGCGCGCGACGAAGGCGTCGGCCACCTGGCGCGGCCCGTCGCCGAAGGCCCATTCGTAGTCGTCGAAGATCACCCAGCCGCCGGGAACCACGTGCGGGGTCCAGAGCGCCGTATCGCGCTCGGCCTCCTCCAGGGCGTGGTTGCCGTCGATGTGCAGCACCGCGATGCGGCCGGCGTAGGCGGTGGTCCCGAACGCGTCGGTCGTGATCGTCAGGCCGGGGCCGTAGGCCGGGGCGAAGTCGGCGGCCCTGGCGCGGACGTAGTTCAGCCGGCCGAGCGCGATCGGCGAGAGGTTGGTCTCGAACATCGAGAGGGCGGCGTCGCAGTCGCAGTCGGCGCTGGCGCGGTCGAGCAGGTCGTCGCCCTGCGGCAGGGCCTCGGCGGCCCAGGGGTCGACGCACAGCACCTTGCCCAGCTCGTAACGATGCGAGAGCAGGACGAAGAGGCTGGCCGAGCGTCCGCACCACGAGCCGATCTCGACGATGTCGCCGGCCGGGGCGTGGCGCATGGTCTCCATGATCGCGTGCATCTTCTCCTCGCCGCACATGCCAGGCACGGCGCTGACGAGGCGTACGAGGCCGGCGCGCTCCAGGGTGGTGAGCGCGGGCTTCGGCGCGAAGGCGGACCAGAAGGCGGGCTGGCGGTGTTCGGCGACCCGCGCGTGCAGGTCGGCGTAGGCCTTCTCGTTGTCGAGCTGCGACTGGCCGGCGGTCAGGCGCGCGCCGGGCGCGATCCGGCCGAGGCGCTCGGAGAGATGCTTGAAGACCACGTAGTGCGGCGTGTGCACGGCGCTGACCGCGTGGCGGCGCACCACCTCGGCCAGGGCGCGGTCGAAGTCCGGGTCGCTGACGTAGGGCAGATGCTCCCAGCCGTCGTAGGCCCCTTCCGCCGGGTCGTGCTCGAGCGACGAGGCGCCGATCACGGTCAGGCCCATGGCCTTGGCGCGGTCGCGGAAGGCGAGGCCGTCGGGCATGCCGGCGGGGAACACGAGGACGGCTTCGCCCAAGTCAGAGCTCCTTCAAGGCGGACATCAGGGCGTCGACGATGCGCCAGGCCTGGGCCTCGGCGAGGTCGACGAAGAACGGCAGGCCGAGGGTCGAGGCCGCGAGCCTGCGCGTGACCGGCAGGTCGGTTCGCAGGCAGTGTTCGAAAGCCGGGTGGGTGTGGCAGCCCTCGCCCCACCAGGCGCGGGTGTCGATCCCGGCCGCGTCGAGCGCCGCGGCGATGGGGGCCGCCTGGCCCTCGGGCGTGCCGACGACGCAGACGCTGGAGAACCAGGCCGTTCCCCAGCCGGGCTGGAACTCGATCTCGGGGGCCAGGGCCAGGGCGACGCGCAGGTGCTGGGCGGCGAAGGCGTAGCGGCTGCGGGTCTGGGGCCAGGCGTCGAGGCTGGCGAGTCCGACGGCGGCGGCGTACTCGCTGAGCTTGGCGTTGTGCGCGCCCATGTGGGCGATGCGCGCGCCGCGAAAGCCGAAGGCGCTGAGCTCGCGCACGCGCTGCAGGAAGGCCGGGTCCTGGGCGGCGACGAAACCGCCCTCGCCGGTGGAGACCGACTTGGTGGCGTGCAGGCTGACCGCCACCGGCACCGGCGCGGCGTCGAGGGCGTCGAAGGCCGCGGCGGCGTCGACCACCACCGGGATGCCCGTCTCCCGCGACAGCCGGGCCCAGGCCTCGAGGTCCGGCAGGCGCCCGAAGGCCCCCACCGGCACGATCGCCTCGACCGGTCCGGGCGCGGTCTTCAGGGCCTCGGCCACGGTGGCCGGGTCCAGCATCCAGGTCTCGGGGTCGACGTCCAGGAACCACAGTTCCAGGCCCGCCTGGCGCGCCGCGTGGGCGGTGGCGCAGAAGGTGAAGGCCGGGACGATGCAGAGCCCGCCGGGATCGCAGCCGAGCGCCTCCAGGGCGAGCGCGATCGCCGTGGTGCCGTTGGCGACGGTGACGACGCCGGTGGGCGCCTTGAAACGCGCCGCGAGCCGGGCCTCGAGCTCGGTCACCAGGGGGCCGAAGTTGCTGTAGCAGCGCGCCTGGTCGATGCGCTCGAGATAGGGGGCGATCGCCGCGTGCGCCGGCAGCAGGGCGTGCGCGATCGGGATGCGCTGGGGCGTCGGATCGGGGAGGATGTAGGGCTTGGTGGCGGGAATCGGCATGGCGGCCATCGCGGCTAGGCGCCAAGCCGATCACGGGCGTGGTTAACGGCCGTTGAAGAGGCGGCTTGACCGGGCCTTCCCCAGGCTGAAGAAGCTGCGCCCGAACGACGCAAGGAGAGGCGAGCGATGGCCATGAGAGACGGGGGACGGCTGCAGGATCGGGCGACGGTGATCACGGGCGCGGGGAGCGGCATCGGCCGCGCCACCAGCCTGCTCTTCGCCCGCGAGGGGGCGAAGGTGCTGTGCTTCGACCGCGCCGAGGCGGTGAACGAGACCGCCGACATGATCGCCAAGGCCGGCGGGACCGCCATCGCCGTGGTCGGCGACGCCGGCGCCGAGGACGACGTGAAGGGCGCCATCGAGAGGGCCGTGGCCGAGTTCGGCGGCCTGGACGCCGTCTACGCCAACGCGGGCGTCTCCGGCGGCTATGTGCCGATGCAGGACCTGACGCCGGCGATGTGGCTGGAGATCCTGCGCATCAACCTCGTCGGGCCGTTCCTGGCCATCAAGCACGCCAGCCCGATCATGGCCGCCAAGGGCAAGGGCTCGATCATCTGCACCGCCTCGGTGGCGGGCCTGCGCTCGGGCGCCGGCGGCATGCCCTACAGCGCCTCCAAGGCCGGGGTGATCAACCTCGTCCAGACCAGCGCCAACGTGCTCTACGGCACCGGCGTGCGGGTCAACGCCATCTGCCCGGGCCTGATCGAGACCGGCATGACGAAGGCCACCTACGAGCGCGCCCGCGAGCGAGGCACGGCCGACAAGATCGGCCAGCTCAATCCGCTGAAGCGCGGCGGCGAGCCCTCCGAGATCGCCGGGGCGGCCCTGTTCCTGGCCTCCGACGACAGCTCCTACGTCAACGGCCAGGCGATCGTCGTCGACGGCGGCCTCTCCAGCTCGCACCCGGTCGGCTCTCGACGGGCGTAGCGGGGCGGGGGGACGCGATCTTCGATCATGTCCCCGAA
>DASZQQ010000145.1:0-3643 GCA_035549595.1 Caulobacteraceae bacterium | reverse complement strand
GCTCGGACCGTTCGTGTGGTTCGTGTGGTTCGTGGACAATTCGATTTGAGACGCCGCCGCTACAGGAACGCGGCCGGCTCGGTGGAGGGGCGGAGGTTGAGGGCGCCGTCTTCGGTGCGGTCGATGCGCAGGTGGGGGGTGGCGGCGGCGTCGAGGCGGACTTCGGCGTGGGCGCCGCCGGCCTCGACCTCGACCGCGACCGGCCCCGTGGGGGCCTCGGCCTCGGCCTCGTCGGCGCGGGAGATGCGCAGGTCGGTCTTCACGCCGTCGCGGCGGTAGACCTCGCGGCCGCCGACGCGGATGGCGACGGCCTGGCCGGAGAAGCCGTCCTGCAGGGCGATGTGAAGCGTGGGCATGGGCTCGCTCCTCGAAAAGGAAAGGAGGCGGCCGGGCGACAGCCGCCTCCAGGGTCTAGCACACGCGCCCGGTCAGGCGCGCGGAGGCATCGGTCTCACGGCCGCGAGGGCCGGATCGCCTCGGCGCGGTTCAGCGCCGCCGCGGCCGCCTCGGGACGGTCGTTGCGGTGGTGCTCGCGCGCCAGCTTGCGCAGGAACGTGGCCTTGCTGATGTCGTCGAGCCGGCTGTCGCTCGTCGTGGCGGCGGCGATCAGGCTCTCGGCCTCGTCCAGCGCGGGCCTGCGCACCTGGGCCTTGTTCGGCGCCCGGTCGTCGACGGTGACGAAGGTGCGCGACAGGTTCACGCCGCGCGCCGCCTGGACGTAGTCCGCCAGCGGATGCTTGGCGTGCTTCTCGAGCACGGTGTCGAAGGCCCGGTTGCCCGAGCTGAAGGCCTCGGAGTCCGAGCCCAGCAGGTAGAACAGCGCGCCCTGCTCGTCGCCGATCAGCAGGTCGGCCATGTCGGCGTCGGCCTGGGTCACCGGGTAGCGGACCTTGATCTCCGCCACGTTGGAGAACACCTGGCTGCCGTCCGGGGCCTGGTAGATCGCCCGCACCTTGTAGCGGCCGGGCTGGTCGAAATAGAGCCCGCCCTTGCCGTAGCCGATGTAGACGCTCTCCTCGAGCGTCTCGCCGTCGGGCAGGAACTGCGGCTGCATGTCCATCAGGTGGTCGATGTAGGGCTCGTAGAGCACCGCCTCGCCGTTCGGCTTGCCGATGCACAGGCTGGTCATCGACGCCTTCGGGTTCAGGTGCGGGTGGGCCACCTTGCCCCGGCGGTCGGTGGTCCGAAGCGCCAGCCTGACGGACACCGGCTCGCCCAGGGCGAAGCTGTCGTGGATCGGCTCGACCTTCAGCGCCAGGCCGGAGTCGTCGCGCACCGGATCGGCGATGGTCTGCGGATCGATGATCGCGGCGTTGGAGCCGAACGGGTCGCCGCCCATGATCACGTTGTTGCGGAACCCGTGTCGGACGTGGATCAGCTCCGGATCGTCGAACTGGAACGGGAAGGCGCTCCAGAAGGCCGCCGCGCCGCTCGGGAAGTTCCACGGATAGTTCATCCACGAGAGCGCCGCCGGCCGGTTCACGCCCGGCGGGGTCGCGAACGACTTCTGCCACGAGTGCATCAGGTTGAAGCAGTGCCCGAGCTCGTGGACGTAGGTGTAGAGCTGCAGGCGCAGCTTCTCCGGCGTCGTGCCGCCGATGCCGGCGTGGAACACCGCGCAGCCCTGGCGCTGCAGGCCCAGCTGGTCGAACATGATGCCGTAGAGCCCGGGCCCCAGGTCGTGCAGCTGGCAGACCAGCTGCCAGACCGCCCACTGCGGCGCGTTCCGGTACAGCGAGAAGTGCCGGACCATGGAGGCGTGCAGCTCGGCGTCCGACCAGGTGTGGTTGGCGCCGGCCTCGCCGATGTCGACCACGTCGCTGCCCGCGGTCGGGATCATCTCGACGCCGGCCTCGGCATAGGCGCTGACCACCGACAGGTTGCGATGCGCGCCGCCCGAGGGCAGCGAGGCCGTGTCGTAGACCGAGAACACCGGGGTGGTGACGTCCGAGACGCGGTCGGTCTCGATCGCCACGCGCCGGTGCCGCGCGCTCTCGAACGCGCAGACGTAGGTCGCGCCGGGCGCGCCGGCGGTGGTGAAGAAGTGCACGGTCGCCGCGGCCGGCGGCTGCAGGATCAGCCGGCGCGGGATGATCACCTGCACGACCGGGGCGCCGGCCGAGAAGGTGTAGCGGCCGAGCCCGCGGATCGTCGTTTGCGTCGCCGTGCGCGTGATCACCGGCGAGTCGACGATGAACGAGCCGAAGTAGGCGGTGGTGCCGCCGCTGACCGTATAGAAGTCGCCGCTGACCTTGTTCAGCGGATGGGCGCCGTCGACGTCGACGCGCAGCTCCAGCTGGAACGCTCCGGTCTGGCCGCGATAGCGGCCGCTGGCGGTGCGCACCGGCAGGGGGATCGGGATCGGGATCGGGGCCAGGCCCGGCGCCGCGCCGCCGGCGGCGGCTTCAAGGTCGAGCGGCGTCGCCTCGGCCACGCCGCCGCTGAGCGCGCCGGTGGGGTCCGAGGCCAGGGGCGCGGCGGGCGGCGCCGTATCGGGCGCGGCCTGTGGAGCGGCCTCAAGGACCTGGGGATCGGCTTCGAGGGTGGCGCCGGCCGCTGGGCCGGTGGGATCGTCGTTGGCCACTGTTCATGCCTCCTTGTCGTGGCGCCGCGCTGGGGGGCGCGCGGCGAGTGAAAGACGCGTCCGTCTCCAGACAAGGGCGCAGCAAGGCCCGCTCACCGGAAGCACACTTCTGCCCGGATCGATCGATGGCGCAGGGGATTCGGCGCCCCGTCTCAGGACGTCCGAATGGTGGATGCTGTTTGGTCCGATGGGTCTTGAGTCTAGCGGCGCCCGAACGCTGAAGCTTCGGCGCGTCTATGCTTCACTGAGGCGGCTGAATACCAGAATGAAACATTCGCCGCTATTGGCCGGTCGGGACAATCGCCGTCGGCGACGGCGGAATAGGGTCAAGGCCGTTCACGTTCGCGCGATCCTGCGCCGGCGACGAGGGCGAACCCCGCCGCAAGGCTGCGGGTGACGAAGGTCGCGAGATCCCCCTCACGTTCGAGCCCCCACTGGTTCAGCGCGCCCTGCCACTGCGCCTCGACGAGGCGCGCCGCGTCCTCGGCCGGCATCGGCAGCGGGGGCATGCGCTCGGCCACGGCGCGGCGCAGCAGGGCGAACCGCTCGCGCGCGAGGCGGTTGAGGGCCGGGTCCTTCATGTCCTGGCGCAGCCACAGCAGCTGGTCGGCGAAGCTGTCGAGGTCCGACGTCTGCGGCGTCAGCAGGCGGAAGACGGCGATCACCGCCGCCGCCCCGGTCGTGGGCGGCAGCCCCTCCAGCAGGCGCGCGAAGGACCGGTTGTCGTGGGCGATGGCGGCGACGACCAGGCCGTGCTTGTCGCCGAAGCGCTGCACCAGGGTGGCGGGGGCCAGGCCCGTGGCCCGGCCGACGTCCGCCAGGGTGAAGTCGCCGGGCCCCTTGGCGGTCATCACCTTCATCGCGGTCTCCAGGACGGCCTCGTCCGAGATCTGCTTGCGTCGCGCCATTGATTATAAATGATCGTTCATTTATGATCTTGCCATCATAGGCTGCTTCGCTTGCGGAGGAAGGGCTTTGACACAGGCGTTGTCCGGACAAGTCGCCCTGGTCGCCGGCGCCACGCGCGGCGCGGGCCGGGGAATCGCCCTGGAGCTGGCC
>DASZQQ010000144.1:0-9039 GCA_035549595.1 Caulobacteraceae bacterium | reverse complement strand
AGCCGCGCCGACGAACGCCGCATCCTGACCACGCTGGGCGGGATCGAGGCGGCCGTGCACGGCCTCTCCGGTCCGGCGCTTCTGATGGTCGGCGAGGCGATGGCGCTGGCCGACACGAGCGTGGCCAAGGCCGCGCCGGCGGCTGAAAAGGGGAGGGCGCGCTCTTGAAGGCTCTGACCGCGAACCGCCTGGACGACGGCGAGGTGGTGTTCTGGAACGACACGGGCTGGGTCGACAGGTTCTCCAAGGCCCAGGTCTGGGACGACGCCGACGCCGCCGAGCGGGCCGAGGGTCACGCCAAGGCCCTGCAGACGGAAGTCGTCGATCCCTACCTGATCGACGTCGAGCCGGTGGAGGGCGGCTATGCCCCGGTGGCCTACCGCGAGCGCGTGCGCGCACTGGGCCCGTCCAACAAGCTCGACCACGGCAAGCAGGCCGAGGGCGGCGTCGACGTGGAGCTGATGGCCCACGCCCACGGCGTCGCCCGCTCCAGCGGCCGCATCAACCTCATCAAGCGCAAGTAGGGTCGCCATGTACCGCTACGACGACATCGACCGCGAGATGCTGGCCGACCGGGTCGCGGAGTTCCGCGACCAGGCCGAGCGCCGCCTGTCCGGCGAGATCACCGAGGACCAGTTCAAGCCGATCCGGCTGATGAACGGCCTCTATCTGCAGCTGCACGCCTACATGCTGCGCATCGCCATCCCCTACGGCGCCCTGACGTCGAAGAAGATGCGCAAGCTGGCCTTCATCGCGCGCACCTACGACCGCGGCTACGGCCACTTCACCACGCGCACGAACCTGCAGCTGCACTGGATCAAGCTGAAGGACGCGCCGGACATCCTGGCGCACCTGGCCGAGGACGAGCTGCACGCGATCCAGACCTCGGGCAACACGATCCGCAACCTGACCGCCGACCCGCACGCCGGCGCCACCGCCGACGAGGTCGACGACCCGCGCGTCTGGGCCGAGGCGATCCGCCAGTGGTCGACGTTCCACCCCGAGTTCTCGTTCCTGCCGCGCAAGTTCAAGATCGCGGTCACGGCCTCGGCCACCGACCGGGCGGCGACCAAGGTCTACGACATCGGCCTTCGCCTGCACCGCGACGACGGCGGCGAACTGGGCTTCGAGGTGATGGTCGGCGGCGGCCTCGGCCGCACGCCCTACCTGGGATCCACGATCCGCAAGCACCTGCCGGCGCGCCACCTCCTGAGCTACCTGCAGGCGATCCTGCGTGTCTACAATCGCGCCGGCCGCCGCGACAATCCCTGGAAGGCGCGGATCAAGATCCTGGTCTCCAGCCTCGGGCCTGCGGAATTCGCCCGCCAGGTCGAGGAGGAGTGGGAGAAGTCCGACAAGGCCGGGACCGACCTGCCCGACACCGAGCTCGCCCGCATCCGTGCGGCGTTCGCGCCGCAAGGCTTCGAGACCCTGCCCGCCGCCTCGGCGGCGTTCGAGGCGGCCAAGGCCGCGGACCGCGCCTTCGCCCGCTTCGTCCGGCACAACGTCCAGCCGCACAAGGTCCCGGGCTACGCCATCGTCAACGTGTCGCTGAAGGCGCCCGGCGAGACGCCCGGCGACTGCTCGGCCGACCAGATGGACCACATCGCCGACCTCGCCGAGCGCTACTCGCTGGACGAGGTCAGGGTCTCGTACGAACAGAACCTGATCCTGCCGCACGTGAAGCTCGACGACGTGCACACGGTCTGGCAGGCGCTGGGCCAGGCGGGCCTGGCGACCCCCAACATCGGCCTCGTCAGCGACATCATCGCCTGCCCGGGCCTCGACTACTGCGCCCTGGCCAACGCCCGCGCGATCCCGATTGCCCAGGCCATCGCCCGCCGCTTCGCCGACCCGGACCTGGCCGAGGCCGTCGGCGAGCTGAAGATCAAGATCAGCGGCTGCATCAACGCCTGTGGCCACCACCACGTGGGCCACATCGGCATCCTGGGCGTCGATAAGAAGGGCGAGGAGTTCTACCAGCTCACGCTCGGCGGCTCCGGCGAGACCGACGCCGCGCTCGGCCAGATCCTCGGCCCGGCCCTGCCGGCCGACCGGGTGGCCCCCGCCGTGGAGCAGCTGGTCGAGGTCTACCGCCGCGAGCGGCAGGACGGGGAGCGCTTCCTCGACACCTTCCGCCGCACGGGCCTGGCCCCATTCAAGGAGGCTGTCTATGCCGACGCTCATTAGGTGGGCCGGCGGCCGCGCCGTGGCCGCCGAGGACCCGTTCACCGCCGTCGACGACGACGTGCCCGTGCCGCCCGGCGACGTGATCATCTCGCTCACGCGGTTCCAGTCCGAGGGCGAGGCGCTGCTGTCGGAAGGCCGCCAGGTCGGCGTGCGGGTCCAGCCGGACGAGGCGGTCGAGGCGCTGGCCTACGACCTGCCGCGGATCGCGCTCGTGGCCCTGGCCTTCCCGAAGTACCGCGACGGCCGCGCCTATTCGGCCGCGCGCGTGCTGCGCGAGCGCTTCGGCTACCAGGGCGAGGTGAGGGCGGTCGGCGACGTCCTGCGCATGCAGGCGCGCTTCATGGTCCGCTGCGGCTTCGACGCCTTCGAGCCGGCCGACGGCTCGACCGCCGCCGACTGGGAGCGGGTGTCGACCCAGTTCCGCCACGTCTACCAGCGCGCCGCCGACGACCTGGCCCCCGCGTTCGTGGAAAGGCAGGGCTGAGATGGCCGCCGCCTACGACCACATCGAACGCGTCCCGCAAAGCGCTTCCATGTCGCTCGCAGAGCGACTGAACGCCCAGCTGCGCGACGCCCATCCCGGCGAAGTGCTGCGCGCGGCGTTAGAGCACTATGGCGAGCGCCTAGCGCTGGTGTCGTCGTTCGGCGCCGAGTCGGCGGTGCTCCTGCACCTGGCCGCGCAGGTCGATCCGTCGATCCCGGTGCTGTTCCTCGACACCGGCATGCTGTTCGGCCAGACCCTGGACTACCGCCAGCAGCTGGCGGCCAAGCTGGGCCTGACCGACGTGCGCGACCTGCGGCCCAAGTTCGAGGATCTGGCCACGGGCGACCCGAACGCGGACCTGTGGCGGACCGACACCGACGCCTGCTGCCACATCCGCAAGGTGATCCCGCTGGACGAGGCGCTGGACGGCTTCGACGCCTGGGTCACCGGCCGCAAGCGCTTCCATGGCGGCGACCGCCTGCGCCTGCCGGTGGTCGAGGAGACCGAGGGCAAGCTGAAGTTCAATCCGCTGGCGAACTGGTCGAAGGCCGACCTCGACGCCTACGCCGCCGAGCACGCGCTGCCGGCCCACCCGCTGGTCGCCAACGGCTTCCCCTCGATCGGCTGCTGGCCGTGCACCTCGCCGGTGGAAGAGGGCGGTGACGTACGCGCCGGCCGCTGGGCGGGTTCGCAAAAGACCGAATGCGGCATACATACCGCCCGCGCCCCCGGCGCCGCGCCGTCCCTGGGCGGCGACATCTGACCGCCTCGGGCGCAAGTCCGATTCACAATAGAACGATGCTCATGACAGACGCCGCCGCCGCCGTTGCCCCGCTGTCCGCCAAGGCCCGGGCCGCCTTCTATGTCGAGACGGTGACCTATGTGCACCACTGGACCGACGAGCTCTTCACCCTGAAGACGACCCGCGATCCGGGCCTGCGCTTCGATTCCGGCCAGTTCGTGATGCTGGGCCTGGAGATCGACGGCAAGCCGCTGCTGCGCGCCTATTCGATCGCCAGTCCCTACTACGCCGACGAGCTCGAGTTCTTCTCGATCAAGGTGCAGGACGGGCCGCTGACCAAGCACCTGCAGCACCTGAAGGTCGGCGACGAGGTCCTGGTCGGCAAGAAGCCCACCGGCACCCTGGTGCTGGACGGCCTTCGCCCGGGCAAGAACCTCTATCTGCTCGGCACCGGCACGGGCCTGGCCCCGTTCCTGAGCCTGGTGCGCGATCCGGAAACCTACGAGCGCTACGAGAAGGTCATCGTCACCCACACCGTGCGCCACACGGCGGACCTCGCCTACCGCCAGTTCTTCGAGCACGACCTGCCGAACGATCCGGACCTCGGCGAGATCGTGAAGCCGAAGCTGATCTACTACCCGACGGTCACGCGCGACCCGTTCAAGACGCAGGGCCGCATCACCGACCTGATCGAGAGCGGCCAGGTGTTCGAGGACATCGGCCTGCCGCCGCTCGACGTCGCCCGCGACCGGCTCATGCTGTGCGGCGGCCCCTCGGTCCTCGCGGACCTCAAGGCCCTGCTGCTGCGCCGCGGATACGAGGAAGGCTCGGTCTCCAAGCCGGGCGACTTCGTGCTCGAACGCGCCTTCGTCGAGACCTGACCTTTCGCATTCTTAACCTGGCCGGCGATTGAGCGCGGGCGGGCGCGCGCCTAACTGACGTGTCCTAGAGCCTTCCCCGGTCAGGTCGACCTGACCGGGACAGGAAGGCTCTACTCTTTGGGTCTGAGCGCCTCCTGATCGCCAAACCGGTTTCCACTTTGGCGGGAGGCGCTCTAGGGACTGGTGTCGGGAGGCCGTGTTGACCCTGATCCTCAACATCCTGTGGTTCGTGTTCGGCGGCTTCGCGGCCGGGCTGGCGTGGCTGTTCGCCGGTCTCCTGCTCGCCATCACCATCGTCGGCCTGCCGTGGGCGGGCGCGGCCTGGCGCATCGCCGGGTTCAGCTTCGCCCCGTTCGGCCGTCAGGTCGTCGACCGCGACTGGGTCACCGGCCACGGCGACATGGGCACGGGCCCGATGGGCTTCCTCTTGAACGTGGTCTGGTTCGTGCTCGCCGGCTGGTACCTGGCGCTCGGCCACCTGGTGATCGCCGTGGCGCAGTTCATCAGCATCATCGGCATCCCGTTCGCGCTGCAGCACATCAAGCTGGCGGTGATCGCCCTGGCGCCGGTGGGAAAGACGGTTGTGCCGAAGTAGGCGGAACTCCTCCACCCCCCGCTCTCCCTCGCGAAAGCGAGGGCCCAGGCTTTTTCTGAGATTCCCGCGCTGTCCGGCAAAAACACCTGGGCCCTCGCTTTCGCGAGGGAGAGCGGAAAGGAGGGGCTCAAGCGTGCTACCGGTAGGGGCGGCTCGGCCCTCCGCTTGCGCTCCGGGCGTTCGTCGCGGGAAACGCCTCCGGCGTTTCCATAGCGGCGCTTCAGCGCCGCTCGCTCCTCACCCCTTCGGGCAGCCTTCGAACTTGCCGACCTTGGCCACCGTCAGGTTCTTCAGGTTCAGCGGCATCAGCGGCTTCATCGAGGCGCTGCCGGCGCCGGTGAAGAGGTCGATGCGGCCGGCGTGGATGCCGCCGCCGACGTCGGTGGCGTACCAGTAGCCGTCGTGGCGCGAGCCGTCGGGCATCAGCATGCCCACGGTCTCCTTGATGAACAGCAGGGTGTGGCGCGGCACGATCACCCCGTCGACCGCCGCGGTGCGCATCGGCACCACCTTGCAGCCCAGCGAGTCGCGGCTGCCGATGCCATTGCCCTGGTGGTAGAGCGTCGCCTTCAGGTTGAAGAAGTCCAGAACCGGCTGGGCTACCTGGGCGATCAGGTCGCCGAGGGGATCGGAGGCGGAGTCCTTCTGGGGATTGGCGGTTTGCGCATTAACGCCCGTGGCCGCGGCCATCAGCGTCAGCGCGGCGAGGCATGCCAGAGTACGCTTCATCAGCGCCCCCCTGTTGTTTCTCGTCGACGGTGCGGCCGGACTCGTACAGAGGACGGACCATCGAGGCAACCCCACAGGAGTGTCGCATGGCCCTGACGATCTTCGGTGACTCCATCTCGGGCAATTGTCTGAAGGTGAAATGGACGGCCGACCATCTGCGTCTCGACTACGACTGGGTCGAGGTCGACATCATGCAGGGGCAGAGCCGGACACCGGAATTCCTGGCGCGAAATCCGGCCGGCCAGGTGCCGATGATTCTGCTCGAGGACGGCCGGCCGCTGGCCCAGTCGAACGCCATCATCGTCCACCTGGCCGAAGGCTCGGAGCTGATCCCGTCCGACGCCTACGACCGGGCGAAGATGTTCGAGTGGCTGTTCTGGGAGCAGTACAGTCACGAGCCCTATGTCGCCGTGGCCCGCTTCCAGGTGAAGTACCAGGGCAAGGCGGTCGCCGACCTGGAGCCGCGGCTGGTCGAGCGCGGCAAGGCGGCCCTGGCCCGGCTCGAGGCGCAGCTGGCCACGTCCGCGTTTCTGGTCGGTAACGCCTTGAGCCTCGCCGACGTGGCCCTGGTGGCCTATACGCGCATGGCCCATGACGGCGGCTTCGACCTGGGCGACTACCCGGCGGTCAAGGCCTGGGTGGGACGCGTCGAGGCGGCGCTCTCGATCAAGGATCCTGCATGAGTACGACGTGCGTACGCCTGGGACCGGCTCTGGCGGCCCTGGCGATCGGCCTTTGCGCGGCCACGTCCGCCGGCGCCTGGGGCTCGACCGGGCACCGGATGATCGGCCGCCTGGCGATCGAGGCCCTGCCCGACGAGATTCCGGCCTTCCTGCGCACGCCCGCGGCGGTCGAGGCCATCGGCGAGCTCTCCCGCGAGCCCGACCGCAGCAAGGACGCCGGCAAGGCGCACGACAGCGACCTCGACCCGGCCCATTTCCTCGACCTGGGCGACGACGGAAGGGTGTTCGGCGGCCCGGCTCTCGCCGCGCTGCCGCAGACCCGCGCCGAGTACGAAGCCGCGCTCCGTGCGGTGGGGCAGGACAGCTGGCGGGCCGGCTATCTGCCCTATTCGATCATCGAGGGCTGGCAGCAGCTGGCCAAGGACTTCGGCTACTGGCGAGTCGACGACTACGGCGCGAGGACCACGACCGACCCGGCGCGGCGAGCCTGGTACGAGGCCGACCGGGCCGAGCGCGAGGCCCTCGTCGAGCGCGACCTGGGCGCGCTCAGCCACTTCGCCGGCGACGCCAGCCAGCCGCTGCACGTCAGCGTGCACTACAACGGCTGGGGCCCGTTCCCGAACCCCGAAGGCTTCACCACCGACCGCGTCCACGGGCCGTTCGAGGGCCGCTTCGTGCGCCAGTTCGTCGGCGAGGCGGACGTGCGCGCGCACATGGCGCCTTTCCACGACTGCGGCTGCCCGATCGAGCGCCGCGTGGCCGACTTCATCGCCACGACCGACGCGGAAGTTGTCCCGTTCTATCGCCTGTGGAAGGCCGGCGGCTTCGGCGACGGCGACGCGCGCGGCCGCGCCTTCGCCGCCGAGCGGCTGGCCGCCGGGGCCGATGAGGTGCGTGACCTGGCGGTCCTGGCCTGGCGCGCCGGCGCCGACGGCATCGTCGGCTATCCGGGCGTCAAGGTCGCCGACGTGCTGGCCGGACGCGCCGATCCCTACGATTCGCTGCTCGGCGTCGACTGATGGCCACGCCCCAGTTCGGTACGCCGGAGCCCGGCCGCGCCTACAAGGACCGCCCTGCGGCGTTCGGTCTCGCCCTGCGGGACGGGCGCCTGGCCTGCGTGCGCGTCTCCAAGCCCGGCCACCGGCCGTGGATCGACCTGCCGGGCGGCGCGATCGACGAAGGTGAGTCGGCGGAGCAAGCTCTGGTGCGCGAATTCGGCGAGGAAACCGGCCTGATCGTCCGTCCGCAGGCCGAAATCGGCCGCGCTGACCAGTTCTTCATCAACACCGACGGCGTCGCCTTCAACAATCGCGCGACCCTTTTCGCCGCCGAGATCACGGGTGAGGGCGCCCATCTGAAGATCGAGGACGACCACGAACTTGTCTGGCTCGATCCTCCCGAAGCCTTGCGCCGCCTCAGACACGACGCCCACGCCTGGGCCGTGGCGGCCTTCCTGCGGCGCGCCGGACGGGACTGAAGCGGCGCGGCGACACCACCCGGAAATCGTCTCCGGCGCGGCGTGCGCCTTGCCGGCGCGGCGTCGAGCCCTGTTGACGCCTGCCGCCAAGGCCTTCAAATGGCCCAAGGAGTCGAGGGTTCAGGCCCGTCGCGGCGGATCGGGGGCGATGGACGACAACGCCGTATTTCTCCAGAGCGTAGAGGCCCTGCGGGCCGGCATCGACCGCAGGTTGGCCGAGCTGATCCCCGCGCCGACCAACGAGCCGCTCAGCCTCAATGGCGCCACCCACTATGCGCTGCTGGCGCCGGGCAAGCGCTTCCGGCCGCTTCTGACGCTGCTGTGCGCCGAGGCGTTCGGCGCCCCGCCGGGCCGCGCCCTGGACGTCGCCTGCGCCATGGAGATGGTCCACGCCGCGTCCCTGATCCTCGACGACCTGCCGTCGATGGACGACGCGCGCCTGCGCCGCGGCCGGCCGACCACGCACCGCGCCTGGGGCGAGGCCCAGGCCATCCTCGCCGCCGTCGGCCTGCTGAACCAGGCCTTCGCCGCCATCGCCGCCGCCGAGGGCCTCAGTCCCGCCGCGAAGGTGCAGATCATCGGCTCCCTGACGGACGCCGTCGGTTTCAACGGCCTCGTGGCCGGCCAGGCCCTGGACCTCCAGGACCGCGACCGCACGCGCAGCTCCGAGGAGATCGAGGCCCTGAACCACCAGAAGACCGGCGTGCTGATGATCGCCGCGGCCGAGGCGGGGGCCCACATCGGGGGCGCGTCGGCCCAGTCGCGCGCCGAGATCGGCGAGTTCGCCCGGCGCGTGGGCCTGGCCTTCCAGATCCGCGACGACCTGATCGACGCCGAGGAGTCGCCCGAGTTCGCCGGCAAGGACGTCGGCAAGGACGTGGCCATGACCACCTGGGTCAGCGCCGTGGGCGCGCGCAGCGCCGCCGCGGCCATGCAGGCGCACCTGGACGAGGCCGAGGCGGCCCTGGTGCGGGCCGGGTGCGACGGCCGCCTGGGCCGGTTCGCCCGCAGCCTGTTCAAGGGCCGCAAGGCCGCGGCGTGACGACGACCGACAAGCCGATCCTCCAGGTCAGCGACGTTGCGCACGCCTACGGGAGCCACCCGGCGCTGCGCGGCGTCTCGCTGCGGGTGGCGGGCGGCGAGATCTACGCCCTCCTGGGCCCGAACGGTGCGGGCAAGACCACCCTCGTCAAGGCGATCTGCGGACGGCTGAAGCCCGACAGCGGCGAAGTGCGGCTCGCCGGCGGCGATCCGTTCC
>DASZQQ010000143.1:0-15623 GCA_035549595.1 Caulobacteraceae bacterium | reverse complement strand
ATCTCGATCGCCTCGAACTGGCCGGTCAGCTCCTCGAGCCTGGCGGCGACGTCGGCGAACAGCTTGTCCTCCAGCGGCCCGGGCTCGCCGCCGGCCGGGACCTTGCCCTCGAACCTCGCCTCGCAGAACTTCAGGATGCGGTTGACGAAGTTGCCGAAGACGTCGGCCAGGTCCTTGTTGATGGCGGTCTGGAACAGCTCCCAGGTGAAGGCGCTGTCGGAGTGCTCGGGGCTGTTGGCGATCAGGTACCAGCGCCAGTAGTCGGCCGGCAGCAGGTCCAGCGCCGTGTCCATGAAGACGCCGCGCTTCTTGGAGGTGGAGAACGGCGCGCCGTACCAGTTCAGCCAGTTGAAGGCCTTCAGATTGTCGACCGTCTTCCACGGCTCCCCCGAGCCCAGGATCGTCGCCGGGAAGCTGACGGTGTGGAAGGCGACGTTGTCCTTGCCCATGAACTGCACGTAGCGGACGTCCTTCGCGCCCTGGTCCTCGCGCCACCAGCGCGCCCAGTCGGCGCCGGTCGCGTCGGCCCACTCCTGGGTCGAGCCGATGTACTCGATCGGGGCGTCGAACCAGACGTAGAACACCTTGTCCTCGAAGCCGGTGCGCGGCTGGCCGCCGCGGGTGACCGGCACGCCCCACGAGAGGTCGCGGGTGATGCCGCGGTCGACCAGGCCCTCGTCGAGGTGCTTGTAGGCGATCGAGCGCGCCAGGGCCGAGAACTCCGGCTTGCCGTCGACCCAGGCGCGGATGGCGCCCTCGGCCTTGGTGTTCAGCAGGTAGAGGTGGCGGGAATCGCGGATCTCGAGGTTCCGCGATCCGGAGATCACCGAGTAGGGCTGCTTCAGGTCCTTGGGGTCCAAAAGGCTGTCGCAGTTGTCGCACTGGTCGCCGCGCGCGTCCGGATAGCCGCACACCGGGCAGATCCCCTGCACGTAGCGGTCGGGCAGGAAGCGCTTGTCGTCGATCGAATAGACCAGCTGGTCGGTGCGCTCCTCGATGAAGCCGTTGTCCTCCAGCACGTCTGCGAAGTGCTGGGTCAGGCGCGCGTTCTGCGGCGAGGACGAGCGGCCGAACCAGTCCCACGACAGGCCGTAGCGGCGGCCGACGTCGTGCTGCAGCCGGTGCTGCTCCTCGCAGTAGGTGAAGACGTCCTGGCCCGCGGCCACGGCGGCCAGCTCGGCCGGGGTGCCGTGCTCGTCGGTGGCGCAGATGTAGAGCGTCTCGTGCCCCTGGGCGCGCTTGAAGCGAGCGTAGACGTCGGCCGGCAGCATGGAGCCGGCCAGGTTGCCGAGGTGCTTGACGCCGTTGATGTACGGCAGGGCGGAGGTGATCAGGATGCGGGCCATGGGTCAGGTCCCTTAGCGTGCGGAAATGACGGAAGCGAGCGCGCCCTGGCGGGAGCGCTGCGTCGATGCGAGGGTCGGAAGGGGCAGGCCCGGGCGCCGGAGCGCTCGCGGCGACCTACCCGGCGCGCATTCGCCGGCCGTCCGCAAAGACGGCGACAGGCTCGGCGAGGGACGAGGGCGCTGGGCGCATGGCCTTTTGGGTCTGCTTTCGGGCGGCGCAGATATAGACCTTTTCCGCTCCGGGCCAAGCCTCGCCGCTTAACGCGGGGGCCGGCGGCGCCTATGGTCCCGCGCGCGTGCTTCGTCGGGAGGTGGTCGGCATGGTTGCGGGGGTCTGGAGACGGCTGGGACAGGCCGCGGCGCTGGCGGCGGCGCTGGCGCTGGGCGCCTGCGGCGGCGGCGGCAAGCCGGCCGGGGCCTCGAAGGAACTCAGGATCTACAACTGGTCCGACTACATCGACCCGGGCATCCTGAAGGACTTCACCAGGGAGACCGGGATCAAGGTCACCTACGACACCTTCGACTCCGTCGACGTGCTGGAGACCAAGGTGCTGTCGGGCGAGACCGGCTACGACATCGTCGTGCCGTCGAACCAGTACGTGCCGCGTTTCGTCGCCGCCGGCGCCCTGCAGCCGCTGGACAACGCCAGACTGCCGAACGCCAGGAACCTGTGGCCCGAGATCATGGCCTACATGGCCCCGTTCGATCCGGGCCGGAAGTACGCCATCCCGTACATGTGGGGCACGGTCGGGATCGGCTACAATCCAGACGCGGTGGCCAAGCGCCTGCCGGGCGTGAAGGTCGACAGCTGGGCGGTGGTGCTGGACCCTGCCAACCTGGCGAAGCTCAAGGACTGCGGGGTCTATTTCCTCGCCGACGGCCAGGACATGATGAGCGCTGTGCTGCGCTACATGGGCAAGGACCCCAACAGCACCAATCCCGCCGACTACCAGGCGGCCACGGACCTGCTGCTGAAGGTCCGGCCCTATGTGCGCAAGTTCACCAACTCCGAGGACATCGAGGCCCTGGCCAACGGCGACATCTGCCTGGCCGTCGGCTACTCCGGCGACGTGCTGCAGGCCGCCGACCGGGCGCGCGAGGCCGGCCACGGCGTGAAGGTCGCCTATGTGATCCCCAAGGAGGGTTCGCAGGTCTGGTTCGACAGCTTCACCATCCCCAAGGACGCCCCGCACCCGGACGCCGCCCTGACCTTCATTAACTACATGCTGCGGCCGCAGGTGATCGCCCGGGCCTCGAACGCCCTGCACTACGCCAACGCCAACGCCGCCGCGACGCCGCTGGTCGACGCCAAGGTGCGCGACGATCCCAACGTCTACGTTCCGGCCGCGAACCTGCCGCGGCTCTTCGTCGTGAAGCCCAAGGACCAGGCCCTGCTGCGCGAGGTCAACCGGCTCTACACCCGGGTGCAGACGGGCCAGTAGTGGCGCGCCGGCTCAACATCGGCGCCGTCCGCTCGCGCTTCGCCCCCTGGGCCGACCCGGCCGCGGTCCCGCTGGTGCGCTTCGAGGGCGTGACCAAGCGCTTCGCCGACCAGACCGCGGTCGACGGCGTCAGCCTCGACCTCTACGAGGGCGAGTTCTTCGCCCTGCTGGGCCCCTCCGGCTGCGGCAAGACCACGCTGATGCGGCTGCTGGCCGGGTTCGAGACGCCGGACGAAGGCCGCGTCCTGCTCGGCGGCGAGGACCTCGCAGACACGCCGCCGCACAAGCGGCCCGTGAACATGATGTTCCAGTCCTACGCCCTCTTCCCGCACCTGAGCGTCGAGGACAACGTCGCCTTCGGCCTCGTCCAGGCCGGGCTGCCGAAAGCCGAGATCCGCGCCCGGGTCGCCGAGATGCTGGCGCTGGTGAAGCTGGAGCCGTTCGCCAGGCGCCGGCCGCACCAGCTCTCCGGCGGCCAGAAGCAGCGCGTGGCCCTGGCCCGCGCCATCGCCCGGCGCCCGCGCCTGCTGCTGCTCGACGAGCCCATGGCGGCCCTCGACAGGAAGCTGCGCGAGGAGACGCAGTTCGAGCTCAAGGCGCTGCAGGCCGAGCTCGGCATGACCTTCCTGATCGTCACCCACGACCAGGAGGAGGCGATGACGGTGGCCGACCGCATCGCGGTGATGCGCGAGGGCCGCATCGAGCAGGTCGCCCCGCCCGCCGAGATCTACGAGGCCCCCGCCAGCCGCTACGTGGCCGACTTCCTGGGCGACGTGAACCTGTTCGAGGGGCGCGTGGAAGGCGCGGGCGGCGGGCGCCTGACGATCGCCGCGCCGGAGGGCCGCTTCGAAGCCCTCGACGACGTGTCCCACGCCGTCGGCGCGACGGCCTGGCTCGCGGTCCGGCCCGAGAAGATGACGGTCTCGCTGGAGCCGCCGCCGTCCGGCGCGGCGAACGCGCTCGAAGGCAAGGTCTGGGACATCGGCTACACCGGCGACTGGACCACCTACATCGTCGAGCTGGCCGGCGGCCGCACGATTCGCATCGCCCGCGCCAACGCCGCGCGCCTGGTCGAGCGCCCGATCGCCTGGGAGGACCGCGTCTTCGTCGCCTTCGCCGCCGACGCCGGCGTGGTGCTGACCCGATGAGCCGCCGCCGCGAGCGCAGCTGGCTGGCGGCCGCGCCGCCCTACGCCTGGCTGCTGGTGTTCTTCCTGTTCCCGTTCCTGCTGGTGGCCAAGCTCAGCCTGTCGCACACGGTGCTGGCGATCCCGCCCTATGCGCCGACCATCGACTGGAGCCGGGGCCTGGCGGGGATCGGCGCCTTCCTCAAGGGGCTCAGCGGCGAGACCTACGCGCGGCTGACCACCGACACCCTCTACCTCGCCGCCTATCTCAACAGCCTGAAGGTGGCGGCGGTCTCCACCGTCCTCTTGCTCCTGATCGGCTATCCGGTGGCCTACGGCATGGCCAGGGCGCCCGAGCGCTGGCGCAACCTTCTGCTGATGGCGGTGATCCTGCCGTTCTGGACCAGCTTCCTGATCCGGGTCTACGCCTGGATCGCGATCCTGAAGCCCGAGGGCCTGCTGAACGTGGTGCTCGGCCACCTGGGCGCACCGCCGCTGACGATCCTCAACACCCAGACCGCGGTCTACATCGGCGTCGTCTACTCCTACCTGCCGTTCATGGTGCTGCCGCTCTACACGGCGCTGGAGCGGATCGACCCGGTGCTGCTCGAGGCCGCCGCCGACCTCGGCGCAGCCCCGACGCGCAGCTTCTGGCGCGTGACCTTCCCGCTCTCCGGGCCCGGGATCGTGGCTGGCGCCCTCCTCTGCTTCATCCCCATCGTCGGCGAGTTCGTGATCCCCGACCTCCTGGGCGGCGCCGGCTCGCTGATGATCGGGCGCACGCTCTGGACCGAGTTCTTCGCCGACCGCGACTGGCCGAGCGCCTCGGCCGTGGCGATGGTGCTGCTGGCGACCCTGCTGGTCCCGATCCTTCTGTACCAGCACCACCAGGCGCGCGCGCTGGAGCGCAGCCGATGAGGAAGGGCCCGACCTGGTTCAACATCGTCTCGGTGACGGCGGGCCTGGCCTTCCTCTACCTGCCGATCGCCCTCCTGATTGCCTATTCGTTCAACGCCGGCCGGCTGGTGACGGTCTGGGCCGGTTTCTCCGGGCGCTGGTACGTCGAGCTCTTCCGCGACCAGGCGATGCTGGACGCGGCCTGGACCACCTTGCGCGTCGGCCTGATCTCCGCGACCGCGGCCACCGTGCTCGGCACTCTGGCGGCGATCGGTCTTGTGCGCGGCGGCCTCTTCCGCGGCCGGCTGCTGTTCTCCGGCATGATCTACGCCCCCCTCGTGATGCCCGAGGTGATCATGGGCCTGTCGCTGCTGTTGCTGTTCGTGGCGCTCGGCCAGGCGCGCGGCTTCTGGACCGTGGCGGCGGCGCACACGACGTTCACGCTCTGCTATGTCGCCGTGGTGGTGCAGTCGCGGCTGATGGACTTCGACCGCTCGCTCGAGGAGGCCGCCCAGGACCTCGGCTGCCCGCCCTGGCGCGCCTTCCTGCTCGTCACCCTGCCCAACATCGCCCCGGCGGTGGCGGCCGGCTGGATGCTGGCCTTCACCCTCTCGCTCGACGACCTGGTGGTGGCGAGCTTCACCTCCGGCCCCTCGGCCACGACCCTGCCGATGCGCATCTACAGCCAGGTGCGCCTGGGCCTCTCGCCCGAGATCAACGCCGCCTGCACCCTCCTGATCGGCGCCGTCGGCGCCGGCGTCATCCTCTGGTCCCTGATCGGCAAGTGGCGCGCCGCCCGCGGGGAGGCCGCCGGCCCGGGCCTGGGCGTGGTCTGACGAGGACCGACCCCACCGCCGTTGCCGCCGGCCCGCCCCTGCGTCATAAGCCGCCATTCGCCCCTTGCCCTGACGGGCCGAGACGGCAGGCCGGTTTAGCTCAGTCGGTAGAGCAGCTGATTTGTAATCAGAAGGTCAGGGGTTCAAATCCTCTAACCGGCACCATTATTTCAATGACTTATGATCGTTTTTGATCATCAATTGCCCGATCAAGGTAGCGTTCTAGGTAACAGACAAGTGAGCGGCGCGCCTTGGACACCATCGACCTGAACGCCACCGCAGTTCTCGTGCAGACGATCTGCTCGATTGTCGCCCTCGCCTTAGCCGTCGCCGCGATCTTCAACGGCAATGCCTCAGCAAAGCGGCAGATCGACGCCATGCAGCGCCAAGCGGCCGACGAGCGGGCGCTGCGCCGACAAGAGCGAGCCGCAGCCGACGGCAGGCGCATTGTTGTGGCGCGCGTCATCGCGCAGCGACTCTACAGCGCGGCCTCGGCCGTCGCGATCGAGGCGAATGCGCTGAACGCCGGCCCAAATCGGCTGCCGGAACAGCGACGATTCTTGGCCGGAAAGGTGATGGAGGCCGTGCGCCAGTTCGACCTCTTTCCAGCGCACGAGCTCGTCGATCTCGATGCCATCAACCTCGTGTTCGCAATGCGCGACTGCGCCGTGGCCATGGCGACCCATTTCGACGGGCACGGCGGCGCCGTCGGGCCCGTCAACACCGGGCTTACGAATAACGACGTCCAGCAATTGCTTCAGTTGCGCGACCGCCTGAACGAGCGGCTCGAGACGCTTGGGGCCGCTATCGCGTTGCCGGCCTGAACGCCCGACCCTTCAAGGGGGCGGCGGCGCGTGCGATGCTCGGCGCATGTCACCGCCCTGGATCAAACCTACAAATTGGGAGCATGTCTTAGCTGAGCTGCCTGCCGGCCTCTCCATGCGGCAGTTACATGTGATCGACGGCCTCCGCTACGCATGCGCGATGGCCGAGATAGCGTATGCTCGGCTTTGGCGTCACTTGCAGGCATTGGCCGCCAGCTTTGACGACAGATCCGAAGGCGACATGCGTCCTATCGCTCAGGCGATGCTTGATGCGTGGTCTATCGTCGACCACGCGGCACGGTTCCAAACTCTGCTTCCCCAACTCCAAGGCCTCCCGCGGGTGGAGAAGGGGCTGTGGATTCGCCAACTGGACTCTTTCCTCGTCGGTATTGAAGACCTGAGAAACGGCGTCCAACACATCACCAACAATAGAGAGGGGGTCCTGCCGGAAAGGCAGATCTGGGGGACGTTGATCTGGTGCAAGGTCTCGCCGGAGGGGCAGAATTTCGGCGCTACCTTCGCCGCCGTCCCGGGAATTTCGAAGGAGGGTGATCAGATTTTCTTCCTTGGCGGCCCGGCGAGGCCTGCGCCGCCGGGCGCCGTTCAGTTGGAAGCGTGGGGCCATCGGGTATCGCTCGGAAGGATCACGTTGGCGCTTGGGGGAGCGGCCGCTCGCCTCGACGCGCTAGTGCGCGCCGGTGGTCTCACCGGCATCGGCGAGGCAGCGCCAACGATAAAAGGGCGAGACTGGCTAACCCAGGGAACGATGTATCTGCTCGTGGAAACGACAGCGCCAGGACAACAAGGCACCCCGCCCGAGCGCCTTGATGAGATTCTCCGTGCTGAGGGCGGCATAAGAATTCCCGTCGACGGCGAACAAGATCGAACACCATGAAAGATCCGCTCTCGCCCACTGCCGACACTCTGCATCCGTTCTTCCTGAAGCTCGCCGGCACCTTTGCGCGCCGGGCGGCGCGGCGCCAGCGTCTGGCCGAGGTCGAGGGCGAGACTACTTCGGCCACTCCAGCTTCGTGCCGCGGAACGTCAGGGTCTGGACGCCGTGTTGGTAGTACTCCGCTTCGACCTTGATCCGTTTGCCCGCCTTGGCGGCTGCGAGGAACGCCTGGGCCCGGCTGAGGAAAAGCGTCCCTGTGCTGCCGTCGTCCGGCTCCGATGCAGCGAAGCGCGCCGGCTTGCCGTCGCCGAACTTCACCGAGGCAGAGCATCGCAGGGCGCAGGAGAACTGGCCGTTGTCATCGAGCTGGACGTAGACGTCCCATCCGTATTTGGGGCTCTGGCGGATGCAGAGCTTGGCGTGCTGCGCGTCCGGGTAGGGGAACGAAAGGTACACTTGGTCCTCGGACTCCAGGCACGCGAGTCGCGTCTTCCCCCGGCCCATATCGTCGTCGGTGACAGAGATGTCCCAAGGCGTCCCCGGTGCCGCCGTGACCGACGACGACAGCGGGGCGCCGGGCTTGAAGGTGCTGGCGTCGACGTTGCCGCCGGTCGTGACCGCCGCGGGCGACGTGCCGGGGCTTCGACCGCACATGGCCGCGGCCACGACGACCATGATGACCACGCCAAGGACGATGACAGGCGCAGGCATGCCCTTGTTGGCCGGCTTAGGTGGCAAGGGCGGCGGAGGCGGAGGCGGAGCGTTGCCCTGGGGCTGGCCCTTGGCGGCGGCAAGCTGCGCCTCCAACTCGGCTATGCGCCGGTCCTTGTCGTCGCTCACCGGCACTGGTCCTGGCCGGGGTCGGTCGGCACGCGCAGGCAGGGCCCACGAGGCCTCTTCGGCTCCGGTACAGGCGCAGCAGCGGGCGCGGTGGCGAGCGGTGTCGCGGGCGGAGCCGCCTCTGCGACAGGCGGTGCCGGCGGGGGCTCAGCGGCGGGCGGGATGCCGCCTGTCAGCCGCTCGCCGTGCTGGAGCGCCGCACGCTGTTCATGGACCAGGGCCCTGAGGTCCACGCCCGCCGGACAGACGTACTCGGCCACCCACGCGGCACCGATCCGCGAGATCGGGCGCACTTCTGAAATGCCGCACCCCACCGGGTTGACGAACGCCTCGGCGACCATGCGCCAAGTCGGGTCGGGGTAGTGTCCGCCGCCGAAAAAGGCGGTCTTCACGCTCGGCTCGATCAGGAATTCGTCGCGGCCTTTGTGGCTCATCCAGATGTTGAAGAACGTGTCGCCGACTGGCACGTGCGCGTCGGCCTGGCCTGTGCCGAAGTCGAATAGCGACGTGGCCGTGGCCGGCGTGGCCAACAGGCTCGCGATCAACGCGGCGGAGGCCGCGGGCCTCATTTGCACACGATCCGGCCCGATGCGTCGGGAGCGCAGTCGCGCCGATCACCGCCGTACGGAGTGCCGGCAAGGTGCGCCAGGACGTCGTGGGCGTCGAACAGGTCGTCGGGTCTGGGGTTCGGCGGCGGCCCTTTGGTCATCTTGATCATGAGCGACTGGCCCGGCTTGATGATTGGCTCGCTGAAGCTCCAGCCCCAGATGCCGTAGCGATTGCCGGTCGCGCTGCCGTAGGTAGCGGAACCCGCAGTGGTGCGGTCCTGATCGCGCACGATGCGGAAGAAGTCGAAGCCGTCGGCGATCGTCTCTTCGGCGGCCCGGCGTAAGGCATAGCGCTGGATAGTGTCGGGGTCGGTGTAGCCGTTACCCGAAGCTGTGATCTGCGCCGTGTCCTGGGTGATGCGCACGGCTCGCACGCCGCCGAGGGCGCCCATTTCCTGGTACGGTGTCGCGCAGGCGGTGAGCGTCAGGCCCGCGAAGATCGCGCCGATAGCCAGAACTTTCATCATCCGCCCCCCGGTTGCGCCGACCGTCACTTCTCGGCGCCGGTGTACGCGCACGGCCGAGTTTGAACAACCTCGGTGCGGCGCCTCGCCGAGCAACTCGTGCAGCCGGCGCTCGGCGGCAGCTCGCGCGACCAAGGCGCGGCGGGCGAGGTCAACTTCCATGTTCGTCGCCAGCGCGACCGAGAGCGCCGCCACCACAAACAGAACGAAGGCCGTCGCGGGACCGCGGCGGCCTTCAGAGTTGAACGCTAGAATCAGGGCGGCGGACCAAGGCGCCGCGACGTCACCTTGCCCCGATTCCATCGCCCTGCAACCGGCCATTCGATCTGTGGACGGAACTTGGCCGGGCTGTCCCCAGAAATCGCGCCGCCTGGGGATCATTCGGCGCGGTCGCCGGTTGCCTCACGCATGCCCTGGTCTGTCGTCTTCAGGCTTTCTAAGGAGGCGACGGGGCATCTGAGGGCGAACGGGAGCGGCAGGCGCATGAGCGGAGACCTCTACCTCGACTACGCCCGGCGCGGGCGCAACGCCTGGTGGCGCTATGTCCTGGGCGTCGTCCTCGCCGTGGTGCTGGTCTTCGCGATCGGGATCGGGCTGGGCGTCGTCCTCAACCTGGCGCACCTGATGCCGGCCGACCTGGCGCAGCAGCTGACGCACCCGTCGAACCCGGCGGTGTTCTTCACAGGCACCGGGGCGACCTTCGCGCTGTTCGTCGTCGCGCTCGGCCTGGCGGTCCTGATCGCCCACGGCAAGCGGCCCTGGGACCTGCTCGGGCGCTGGAACTGGCGGCTCGTCGGGGCCGGATTCGCGCTCTGGATGCTCGCCGCGACCCTGGCCGCGGGCGTCGACGCGGTGGCCGCGCCGGGTTCGATCCGGGTGACGGCCGGGCCGGCGACCGCCACGCTCGCCCTCTTCGCCGCGATCGGCCTCGGCGCCCAGACCTTCGCCGAGGAGTACGTGTTCCGCGGATACATCACCCAGGCTCTGATGCTGCTCCTGAAGCGGCCCTGGCTGGTTGCCCTGATCTCGGCGGCGGTGTTCGGCTCGGCCCACATCCCCAACGGCTGGCCGCAGGCGGCCGGCGCCACCCTGTTCGGCTTCGCCACAGCGCTGATCGCCATCCGCCTGGGCGGCGTCGCCTTCACCTGGGGCCTGCACCTGGCCAACAACCTGTTCGGCGCGGTGGTGATCGTCTCCGACCAGGACGTCTTCAAGGGCAGCCCGGGCCTGCTCACCCAGAACGCGCCGCAGCTGATGTGGTGGGACGTGGGCGTCGAGGCCGTGCTGCTGGCGATCGTCGTGGCCCTGGTCTGGCGCCGCACCGCGACCGCCGCGGCCGAGGTCTTTTAGCCCAGCCGCACCGCCAGGCGGTGGACGGCGCCGTCGTCGGTGAGCCGGATCCGGACGGGCGTCGCGCACACCGCCTCGCCGTCGAGGCTCGCGCTCTTCACCCCGCGCCGCACGTGGTCGGGGTTGTCGACGACGATCTCGTAGCGCGCCGCGCCTTGCCGCACCGTGACGCGGAAGCCGGGCCACGAGGACGGGATCGAGGGGTCGAGCGTCAGCATGTCCCCTTCGCGCCTGAGCCCCAGGATGCTCTCGACGCCCGCGCGGTACAGCCAGCCGGCCGAGCCGGTGTACCAGGTCCAGCCGCCGCGGCCGAGGTGGGCCGGCGCGGCGTAGACGTCGGCGGCCGCCACATAGGGCTCGACCTTGTAGCGGTGCATGTCGGCGCGGTTGCGCGCATGGTTCACCGGGTTCAGCATCCAGAACAGGGCCGCGGCCTTGTCGCCCTCGCCGAGGGCCGCGAAGGCCATCACCGACCAGGCGGCGGCGTGGGTGTACTGGCCGCCGTTCTCGCGCAGGCCCGGCGGATAGCCCTTGATGTAGCCGGGATCGTGCGGTGTGCGGTCGAAGGGCGGCGTGAACAGGAGCGCCATGCTCTCGTGCGGCAGGATCAGCTCGCGCTCGACCGCGGCCATGGCCTGGGTGGCCCTGGCGTGCGACGCGGCGCCCGAGAGCACCGCCCAGGACTGGCTGATGGAATCGATGCGACACTCCTCGTTCGCGGCAGAGCCCAGGGCGGCGCCGTCGTCGTACCAGGCGCGGCGGTACCACTGGCCGTCCCACGCCTCGCGCTCGAGCGCCGCGCCGAGCTCGCTGACGCGCGCCCGCCAGGCCTTGGCCCGCGCCGCATCGCCCCGCGCCTCGGCGTAGGGCGCGAACGCCCGCAGCGCCGTCAGCAGCAGCCAGCCCAGCCAGACGCTCTCGCCCTCGCCCCGCTCGCCGACCCGGTTCATGCCGTCGTTCCAGTCGCCCGTCCCCATCAGCGGCAGGCCGTGGCGGCCGGCCGGCAGGCTGGCGTCGAGGGCGCGGGCGCAGTGCTCGTAGAGGCTCGCGGTCTCGTCGGTGACCTGCGGGGGATAGAAGGCGTCGTGCTCGCCCTCCTTCAGCGGCGGCCCGTCGACGAACGGCACGGCCTCGTCCAGCACCGCCGCATCGCCCGTGGTCCTGACGTAGTGGTCGACGATGTAGGCCAGCCAGGCGCGGTCGTCGGAGATCCGCGTGCGCACCCCCTGCCCCGAGTGCGGCAGCCACCAGTGCTGGACGTCGCCCTCCGGGAACTGCCGCGAGGCGGCCCTCAGCAGGTGTTCGCGGGTCAGCTCCGGGCGGGCGGCGGCCAGGGCCATGCCGTCCTGCAGCTGGTCGCGGAAGCCGTAGGCGCCGCTGGCCTGGTAGAAGCCGCAGCGGGCCCAGACCCTGCACGCCAGGGTCTGGTACAGCAGCCAGCCGTTCAGCATCAGGTCCATCGACCGGTCGGGCGTCGCGACCTGGACCTGGCCGAGGGTGTCGTCCCAGAACGCGCGGACCTCGCCCAGCACGTCGTCGAGATGGACGCCGCGGTAGCGTTCGACGAGCCTGACCGCCTCGACCTCGTCCGCGGCGTCGCCCAGCAGGAACAGCACCTCGACCGACGATCCCGGAGCCAGGGTGATCGTCTGCTGCAGGGCCGCGCAGGGGTCGAACCCGGCGCCGACGCGGCGTGAAAGCTCGACGCCCTCGATCACCCCGGCCGGGGCGCCCAGCGAGCCGTTGCGGCCGAGGAACTCGCGCCGGTCGCCGGTCCAGGCCGTCTGCATCCCGCCGAGGTCGGCGAAGGCGGTGCGGCCGGCGAACGGCGGGTTCCAGGGATTGTTCGCGAGCATGGCCCCGGTCTTGGGGTCCATGCGCGTGACCACGAACGGCGCGGCGGCCGAGCGCGAGGGGCCCAGCACCCACTCGGCGTAGGCCGTGACCGTGATCCGGCGCCGGCGGTCCGAGCGGTTGGCGAGCACCAGCCGCGAGATCTTCACCGGATCGGCCAGCGGCACGAACTCGGTGAGCGTCGAGGCGATCCCCTGCGCCATCGCCTCGAAGCGGCTGTAGCCCCACCCATGGCGGGCGACGTAGGTGGTCGCCTCGTCGCGGATCGGCGAGGCGGTGGGGCTCCAGAGCTCGCCGGTGTCGGCGTCGCGCAGGTAGAAGGCCTGGCCCGGCCGGTCGGTCGACGGGTCGTTGGACCACGGCGTGATCTGGTGCTCGCGGCTGTTGACCGACCAGACGTAGCCGCCGCCGTGGGCCGAAGCCTGGAAGCCGAAGCCGGGGTTGGCGACGACGTTGATCCAGGGCGCGGGGGTCGACTGGCCCGGTCCGAGCACCGTGACGTACTCGCGCCCGCCGTCGGCGAAGCCGCCCAGGCCGTTGAAGTACTCCACCCCCTCCGGCGGGGGCGATATCTGCAGCTCGGAGGCGGCCGGCCGCACGGGCGCGGCCCGGGCCGCCGGCGCGCCTTCGGCGGCCCGCTCTAGCTGGTCGACCAGCCGGCCCCGCTCGGCCAGCAGCGCCACGCGCGCGATCGAGGTCAGCAGCGCCCGGGCGGCCGGGTCGATCATGTCGGCGCGCAGCACGAAGCTGTGGCCCGGCGGCCGCTCGCCGGCCATCTGCGGGCGCGACTGGCTCGCCCGCACCAGGGTCTCGAGGGCCACCTGCAGGTCCTGGATGTAGGAGGACGACCGCTCGTTCAGGATCACCAGGTCCACGGCGACCTGCTTCATCCGCCAGTATTCGACGGCCTGGACCACCTCGCGCACCAGGTCGATCTGATGCAGTTCGCTGATGCGCACGAGCACGATCGGCAGGTCGCCGGAAATCCCCATCGACCACAGGGTGGGCTGGCCGCCGGCGCCCGAGGCGATGGTTTCCGACGGCGGGCGCAGGGTGGGCGCGGCGTAGATCACGTGGCCGGCCAGGCGCTGGTACTGCGCCGCGTCGAGCCGGTTGACGCCGAGGTGGTGCAGCTGCACCTGCGCCTGGGTCCAGGCGAGGTCGGCGGCGCGGCCGAACGCCCCGGGGTCGTGGTGCTTGTCCAGGAGGCCCAGCGCCTCGGCCCGCGAGGTCGCGGCCATGGTCCAGAAGTCGACGCGCACCGTGTCGCCGGGCGGGATGCGCACGCGCCGGCGCAGGCTGAACACCGGGTCGAGCACGGTCCCGACCGCGCCGGACAGCGGCCGGCCCTGCAGCACCGCGGCCGGGGCGCGCACACCCTCGCCCTGGCCGAGGAACCGGGCCCGGTCGGTCTCGAAGCCCCGTTTGCCGACGGTCTCGCCGTCGACCACCGCCAGGTGCGCCGCCCAGACCTCCGGCTCGTCCGGCCCGCGCCGCCGCCGCGTGGCCAGCAGCGCGCCGATGCCCGGCAGGTGCTCGGTCTCGACGAACAGCTTGGAAAAGGCCGGATGGGCGACGTCGGCGGCCTGGGGCGCCAGGGCGAGCTCGACGTACGAGGTCACCTCGATCTCGCGGACGCGATCGCCATGGTTCGAGATCGACACCCGCCGCACCTCGGCGTCGTCCTCGGCGGAGACCAGCGCCTGCAGGCTCGTCACCAGCGCACCGTCACGGCGGGTGAACTCTGCCCGGTCCTCGTTGAACACCACCTCGTAGGCGCCCGGCTCCGGGCCCAGCGGCTGGTAGGTCGCCGACCACGCCTCGCCCGTCTCGACGTCGCGCAGGAAGACGTAGGAGCCCCAGTCGTCGCAGGTGGCGTCCTCGCGCCAGCGCGTCACCGCCAGGCCTTTCCAGGTGCTGTAGCCCGAGCCGGCGGCGGTCAGCATCACCGAATAGCGGCCGTTGGACAGAAGCACGGTGGCCGGCGTGGCCGCGTGCGGGCTGGGCCGGCGCCACGGCGAGGGCCCCTCGGCTTCGCGGATGCGGTTGGCGGTGGTGGTCTCTGACACCGACGGCGGCGTCGCCGTGATCTCGCGCGGCACGCGCTCCTGCAGCAGCAGTTCGGCCGCCTGCACGATCGGCTCGGCATGGAAGCGGTCGCGCATCAGCCCGTCCAGCAGGGTGTCGGCCAGGGCGGTGACCGTCATCCCCTGGTGGTGGGCCATGAAGGCCTGCACCACCGCCATGCGCTCGCCCTCCGGCGCCCGGCCGGGCGTGAAATCGAGGGCCTCGTAGAAGCCGTAGCGGCCACGGCCGCCCAGCAACTGAAGGCGCTGGTAGTTCAGCGCCGCCGCGCGCGGGTCGACCATGCTGGCGAGCGCCGTGGCGTAGGGCGCGATGACCTTGTTGTCGGCCAGGCCGCGCTTCAGGCCCAGGCCCGGGGCGCCGAAGTTCGAGTACTGGTAGGTGAACTCCAGGTCGCGGGCGTTGTAGGCGGACTCCGAGACGCCCCAGGGCGTCTCCATGGCGCGGCCGTACTCGATCTGCCGGCGGACGATCAGGTGGTTGGTGCGCTCGATCAGGCTGTCGGCGGGGGCCCGCATCACGATCGAGGGCATCAGGTACTCGAACATCGAGCCCGACCACGAGATCAGCGCCGCCCCGCCGTCGACGGGGGTCACCGCGCGCCCCAGGCGGAACCAGTGCCGGGACGGCGCGTCGCGCTTGGCGATGGCGAAGAAGCTCGCCAGCCGCGCCTCGGACGCCAGCAGGTCGTAGCAGTTCGGATCGAGCCGGCCCTCCTCGACCTGGTAGCCGATCGACAGCAGGAGCCGGTCGGGGTCCATCAGGAAGGCGAAGTCCATCTCCAGCGCCAGGCGCCGGCAGCGCGCGGCGATCGCCTGCAGCGGCCCGGCGAGGCCCGTGGCCGGATCGGCGGCGTGCCCGCGCACGCAGGCGAGCACCGCCTCGGCCCAGAACAGGATGTCCGCAGCCTCGTCGCTGTGGTCCTCCAGGGCGATGGCGCGGGCGGTGTCGGCCAGCCGCTCGGCCTGACCGGCGAGCGCCGCGAGTCTGTCGGCGGACGAAACGCCGTTCGCGGCGGAAGGCGAGAGCTCCGCGGCGAGGCGGTCGACCTCGTCG
>DASZQQ010000142.1:0-5723 GCA_035549595.1 Caulobacteraceae bacterium | reverse complement strand
GCATTGCTGGAGCGGAGAGGCTGCTTTCACCACGAAGGACACGAAGGGACACGAAGACCACGAAGGCGCCGGCGTTTCGAGCGCCAGGCCGGCGAGGTTAAGCAAGCTGGCGCGCGCCGCCGGCGCGCCTTGTTCCCCTTCGGCTTCGCAAGTGAACCCACGCGAACCGCCGCCTCTTTGTGTTCTTCGTGTTGGTGAAAATTGCTGCGCCTGACAAGGCGCGCCGGCGCTCCCGGATTTCCCGACCGAGGCCGGCTCTCCGTCGTCCTCCCTGGTCGACCACAGAGGGCACGGAGGGACACAGAGGTCACAGAGGATTCCGAGCCGGGCCGCCGCTTGCCTCCGTGTCCCTCTGTGTGCCTCTGTGACCTCTGTGGTGAATGTCGGCGCATGAGCCGTCGCCGGCTTCGCCGGAAGGACGCCATTCAGGGTTGCCCCGGCCGCGCCGACTCCCGTTATCTGCGGCCCATGCCCATCACCACCGTCGGCTTGGACGCCGATGACACGCTCTGGCACAACGAGACCATCTTCCGCCTGACGCAGGATCGCTTCGTGGGGCTCCTGGCGCCGCATGCGGACGAGGCGGCGATGCGCGGGCGCCTGGCCGATGTCGAGCGGCGCAATCTCCGGCTCTACGGCTACGGCGTGAAGGGCTTCATCCTCTCCATGCTGGAGACGGCGATGGAGCTGGCGCCGGACGCGGACGTCACGCCCATCGCCCGCGAGATCCTGGCCGCCGGGCGCGAGATGCTGAGCCATCCGGTGGAGGCCCTGCCGGGCGTCGACGAGGCGCTGGCGAGGCTCGCCGAGCGCTACCGCCTGGTGCTGATCACCAAGGGCGACCTGCTGCACCAGGAGAACAAGCTCGCCGCCTCGGGCCTCGGCGACCTCTTCGCCGCGGTCGAGATCGTGTCGGAGAAGGACGCCACCACCTACGCTCGCGTCTTCGCGCGCCACGGCACCGGGGCGGAGGAGGCGGCGATGGCCGGCAACTCCATGCGCTCGGACATCCTGCCGGCGCTGACGGCAGGCGCGTTCGCGGCCTACATCCCCTATGTCATGACCTGGGCGCACGAAGAGGCCGAGGCGCCGCTAGGCCATCCGCGCTACGCGGAGCTGGCCTCGATCGCCGAGTTGCCGGACTGGCTGGAGCGGATGGAACGGGAGGGCGGATGACCGAGCAGGCCTGGTGGCGCGGCGCCGTGATCTATCAGATCTACGTGCGCAGCTTCTTCGATAGCAACGGCGACGGCCAGGGCGACCTGCCCGGCGTGCTGGCCAGGCTGGGCTACATCGCCGACCTCGGCGTCGACGCGATCTGGCTCTCGCCGGTGCATCCCTCGCCGAACCGCGACTGGGGCTACGACGTCGCCGACTACGACGGCGTCCAGCCCGACTACGGCACGATGGAGGACCTGAAGGCGCTGGTGGACGCGGCGCATGCGCGGGGCATCCGGGTGCTGCTGGACGAGGTGCTGGCGCACACCTCGGACGAGCACGCCTGGTTCCTGGAGAGCCGCCGCGGCGGGGCGACGAAGGACTGGTACGTCTGGGCCGACCCGGCCCTCGACGGCACGGCGCCGAACAACTGGCTGAGCGTCTTCGGCGGCCCGGCCTGGAGCTACCAGCCCGACCGGCGCCAGCACTACCACCACAAGTTCCTGCGCCAGCAGCCGAAGCTGAACTGGCGTAACCCCGACGCCCGCGAGGCGGCGCTGCAGGTGCTGGAGACCTGGTTGGCGCGCGGCGTCGACGGCTTTCGCCTCGACGTCGCCAACGCCTATCTGCACGACGCGGCCCTGACGCCGAACCCGGCCGTGCCGCTGGCCGAGCGCACCGACTTCCACTGGAGCCACGCCTCGAACCTGCAGGAGCAGCTGTTCGACGCCAACCTGCCCGAGAACCTCGAGGTGCTGGACGAGATCCGCCGGCGGGTAGAGGCGTTCGGCCCCGAGCGGTTCGTGTTCGGCGAGTTCTCCGAGCACGCCGAGCGCGCCGGCGGCTTCGCCGCGCCCGACGCGGGGCTGCACGCCGGCTACTCCTTCCCGCTGCTGATCGCCAAGAAGCTGGGGCCGCGCTTCATCCGCCGGCACTTCGACGGCCTGGCCCGCCATCCGCGGCACTGGCCGTGCGTCTCGTTCTCGAACCACGACGTCACCCGCACCGTCAGCCGCTTCGGCGGAGGCGGGGCCAACGCCGGCCTTGCCCGGCTGATGCTGGCCCTGCTGGTGACGCTGAAAGGCACGACGCTTCTCTATCAGGGCGAGGAGCTGGGCCTGCCCGAGGCGGACCTGCGGCGGGACCAGCTGCGCGACCCGGTCGGCGACCTCTACTACCCGGTGGCCAAGGGCCGCGACGGCTGCCGCACGCCGATGCCGTGGCGGGCCGGGACGCCGAACCTCGGCTTCTCGACCGGCACGCCGTGGCTGCCGGCCGCGCCCGAGCACGCGGGCCTGACCGTCGACGCCCAGGAGGCGGACCCTGGCTCGGCGCTCGCCTTCGCCCGGTCGATGATCGCCGTGCGCAAGGGCTCGCCGGCCCTGAAGTGGGGCGACCTCACCTTCCTCGACGCCCCGGAGCCGCTGCTCGCCTTCCGCCGCAACGATGCGGCCGAGACCGTCGTCTGCGTGTTCAACCTCAGCGCCGGGCCGGCGACCTGGACCGCCGTCCCCGGGGGAGAACTTCTGGCCGTCACCGGCGAGGTCCTCGACGGCGCCTTCGGCCCCTATGCGGCGCTCGTAATCCGCGTCTGACCGGGCCTGGCCCGCGCGGCCGCGCCGGCAACTTTGCATTGTGTGACCGCCCCTCTGTGCGCTTGACGGTTGCGCGAGCCTGTGCCCTGATCAACCGTCAGGGGAGGGCGTCATGGCCAAGCGAACGTTCGGGATCCTGGGCGCCGCCGCCCTCTTGGCAGCTGCGCCGGCCGTGCGGGCCGCCCCCGCGGTACATCCGTTCGAGCCGCCGCCGAGCCTGGCCGAGGTCGGGCCGACGCCGCCGCCGGCGAACGCCTTCGCCCTGCTGCAGGCCGTGGCCCCGCCCAGGTGCCGGCCGACGGGCTCGGTGTCGCGCAACGGAGCCATCGTGTCGGCGACGCTGAACGTCGTCCTGGCCGACTTCACGATCAACAACCCCGACCCCACGGACCCGCAGCCGAATGGCGAGGATCCGGTCCGCCTGCGCTCCTACGGCGGCTGCAAGTCCGGGCCGGTGATCGAGGTGCGCCCCGGCGACACCCTGCGCGTGGACCTCAACAACAAGCTCGACGCGGCCGACCCTAGCTGCCTTCCGAACCCGCCGCCGGGTCTCGGCCTGCCGCCCGGCGTCGGCTGCTTCAACACCATCAACCTGCACACCCACGGCCTGCACGTCTCGCCGGCGGGGAACAGCGACAACGTGCTGCTGAACATCTCGCCGCAGACGCATTTCCCCTACGAGATCAACGTCCCGGCCGACCATCCCTCGGGGACCTTCTGGTACCACGCCCATCGCCACGGCTCGACGGCGGTCGGGGTCGCCAGCGGCGAATCCGGCGTGCTGATCATCCGCGGCGACCGGCCCTACCGGCCGCCAACGCCGCAGGACCCGCATCCGGTCGCCGACGTCGACACCATCCTGCACCACCCGGGCGGCGCGCCGATCAAGGAGCAGCTGTTCCTGTTCCAGCAGATCGCCTACGCCTGCTTCCAGAACCTGCCCGGCCAGACCGGCGGCCCCTGGCAGCAGATCTACACCACCGCCGGGCTCTACAATGTCAACAGCACCGGCGCCTCGGCCAACGCGCCGTGGACCTGCCCGCTGGCGACGCCGACGGCCCCGGTGAGCCCGGGCGTGGTCGAGAACTTCGCCCTGCAGCTGGACTCGCCGTCGATCTGGGACACCAACGGCCGCTTCACCAGCATCAACGGCATCGTGCAGCCGACGCTGACCCTGCCGGCCGGCGAGATCCAGCGCTGGCGCTTCGTGCACGCCGGC
The DNA here is from genome assembly GCA_035549595.1 of Caulobacteraceae bacterium. Taxonomy (GTDB): domain Bacteria; phylum Pseudomonadota; class Alphaproteobacteria; order Caulobacterales; family Caulobacteraceae; genus Acaudatibacter. The sequence continues at coordinate 1,751 of DASZQQ010000142.1, read as the reverse complement.
ATCCACGACACCCTGAATGTCCAGATCGTGCGCGCCACCCCCGTGCGGTCGACGAACCTGATCGCCGCCTCCGCGCTCAGCGGCAACCGCGAGCAGCAGAAGGCGGACCTCCTGGCCTCGTGCAACGCGACGCCGGCGAGCCTGATCCCGCAGTTCGAGATCGCCTCCGACGGCCTGACGCGCACCCATGTCCGCACCGTGCGGCCGAAGTCCCCGGGCGGGGCGATGGAGTCCAACTTCCTCCAGCCCGGCTATCGCAGCGACATCCTGGTGGTGTTCCCCGCGGACGGCGACTACTGCCTGCTGGACCAGGCCGCGCCGCCGCAGGAGCGCGCCACCAACGGCGGCGGCGGCCAGGGTCCCTCGACGCCGCAGCTGCTGGCCTACGTGCACGTGCGCGGCGGCCACGCCGTGGCCGGTGACCTCGGCGACTACGTGGAGAAGGCGCTCTTCGACGCCAATCCGCAGCTGCCGCCGCCGGTGCGAGACGGCCTGCGCCACGGTGACCTGACCCCCTGGGCGCCGTTCACCGAACTGGCGCCCCCGGTCGGGACCGATCTGCAGCACGCCAACTTCGCGATCAACTTCCCGCTGTTCCAGATCAACGGCAAATCCTACGACCCCGACGTGGTCAACTTCACGCGGCAGGTGAACACCACCGACGACTGGCTGCTGACGTCGCAGGGCGAGCCGCACATCTTCCACATCCACGTCAATCCGTTCGAGGTCATGGACGTGACCACGACCGACCCCAAGACCGGCCAGCCGGTGTCGATCTTCGACCAGAACGGCCAGTGCAAGCCGTCGGTCAGCACCGACAGCCAGGGCCTGGCCAACCAGTACTGCGGGATGTTCCACACCTTCCGCGACACGGTCTTCGTCGAGAACGGCTACGAGGTGCACGTGCGCACGCGCTACGACCGCTACATCGGCGAGTTCGTGATCCACTGCCACATCCTCGACCACGAGGACGCCGGCATGATGGCCAACATCGAGATCGTCCCCGACCTCAACGCGCCCGGCCACGGCCTGGGCATGCCGAACATGAAGCACGACGCGTCCGGCATGGCCGGCATGGCGCACTGAGGCGTCGGTCAGGCCGCCGCCGCGTCCTTGAGGACCTGGCGGCGGCGCCAGAACGGGCTCTGCGGCCAGCGCCGCTCCAGGCCGTAGTGGGCCGCAAGGCCCCGCTCGTAGCCGGCGCGCTCGCTGCCCAGCACGGCCTGGAAGCGGGCGACGCCCGACACATCCCCGCGCAGCAGCAGGTCTGCCGCGGCATAGGCGGCGAACAGGCCCGAGCGCAGGGCCCGCGGCACGCCCGCGGCAGACACCGGATCGAAGGACGCCGCCGCATCGCCCGCGCACAGCATCCCCGGCGGCGCCGGCCCTGCGAGCCGGCGCCCGCCCGCCGGCCCGACCCGCGGGACGAGGCCAGCGTCCGGGCGACCTGCCAGGGCGGCCATGTGCCGGGTCTCGGCGAGGGCGCGGGTCCATCCCTCGAGGGTGCGCAGGCCAAGGGCGCTGGCGATGTCGGGATCGGTCAGGCAGACGACGACGCGGCGGCCACCGGGCAGGGCGGCGGTGTACCACCAGCCGTCGCGGACCGCCTCGACCACCAGTTCGGGGGTGGCGCCGGGCGCGGAGGGCAGGTGCAGGGCGTGGGCCGTGAGCCGGTCCGCCGCGAGGTGGCGGGCGCCGAGGCGGCGCGCCAGGGCCGCCCGCCGGCCGGTGGCGTCGATGACGAAGCGCGC
>DASZQQ010000141.1:0-2522 GCA_035549595.1 Caulobacteraceae bacterium | reverse complement strand
GGACCGCAGCACCTTCACCTTCTCGTTGCGCAGGCTGTCCGGCTGCATGTCGCTGGGCGGCTCCATGGCCACCAGGCAGAGGAGCTGCAGCATGTGGTTCTGCAGCATGTCGCGCAGCGCGCCGTACTCGTCGTAGTAGGGCCAACGGTCACCGACGCCCTCGGTTTCGGAGATGGTGATCTGGACGTGGTCGATCGCCAGGTTGTTCCACAGCGGCTCGAACAGGGTGTTGGCGAACCGCAGCGCGATCAGGTTCTGGACCGTCTCCTTGCCCAGGTAGTGGTCGATCCGGTAGACGCGCCGCTCCTCGAACACCTCGGCCACCTCGGCGTTGATCGCCTTGGAGCTGGCGAGGTCGCGGCCGAGCGGCTTCTCCAGCACGATCCGGCAGTCGCCGCAGGCGAGGCCCGCGGCGTCGAGCGAGCGGCAGAGGGCGCCGTAGAGGCTGGGCGAGAGCGCCAGGTAGAACACCGTCGAGGCGCCGCCGAGGCGCTCGGCCAGGGTCTTCATCCCCTCGCCGCGGGTGACGTCGGCGGGGCAGTAGTCGAGCCGGGCGGCGAACCGCTCCCAGACCTTGGCGTCGACGCCGTCGGTGCGCTTGTCCAGGACCTCGCGAACGTGGGCGACGAAGGCGGCCTGGTCCATCTCCGAGCGGGCCGAGCCGACGATGCGCAGCTGCGGCTCGAGGTGGCCGTCGGCGTCCAGGGAGTAGAGCGACGGCAGCAGCATCCGGCCGGCCAGGTCGCCGGTGGCGCCGAAGATCACGAGACGCTCGATCGTGGAGCTGGTTGGGGGGGCGCTCATGGGGCCGGACGCTTGCCGCCGCCGGGCCCTCAAGTCCAGCGCAAATTGCCGCAGGGGGAAGCGTCGCCGGGGACCGGGGTCTGCACGCGCGCGCCGCATCGCCGCAGACGCCGTACCCATTATGCAAATGGTTACCTTCCGTTGCGAGCATTTGCACGCATAAGGGGGGACCTTCCGGTCCGGGTGTGGCTTGATCGACGTGCAGGACATCGCTGCCGCGAACTGGCTGTTCGAGACCTGTCTCGACGCCTTCGTGGTCACGCGCGAGCGCAAGATCGTGTCGGTCAACGGCGCCTGGACGAAGTTGACCGGCTATGGCCTGGACGAGACCCTCGGCCGCTCGGTCGCCAGCTTCACCCATCCCGACGACGGGCCGGCGGTCGCCGCCATCCTGAAGGACATGGCCGAGACCGGCTGCGCCCGCGGCGAGCACCGCATCGTCGCCAAGGACGGGCGCTGGCTGTGGGTCAGCCTGCGGGCGCGCCGCTGCGAGAATGGCGAGGTCGTCGGCCTGCTGCGCGACATCACCACGGCGCGGTCGCTGGATGCGGACGTGCGCCAGCTGGCCCGCTCGACGGCGCTGTTGCGCGAAGCCTCGGGCCTGTTCGTCTGGCGCTACAACCCCGAGACCCGCAGCTACATCTTCGACCACGACGTCACTCGCGGCGAGCTGCGCGACAGCCAGATCCGCTCGAGTTTCAGCGTCGCCGACGAGATCCATCCGGACGACGTGGCCATGGTCGACAAGGCCTTCCGCCAGACTCTCCGCACCGGCGAGTACGGCGTGGTCGAGTACCGCAACCGCCGGCCGGACGCGACCTGGGGCCATCTGAGAGTCGCCTGGCGCGGTGTCCGCGTCCTCCCCAGCGGACGCTGGGAGGTGCTGGGCCTGAGCCAGGACGTCACCGAGATCGTCGAGGCGCGCGACCTGGCCATTCGCGGCGAGCAGGCCGCCCACGCAGCAGCCGAGGTGAAGTCCCAGTTCCTGGCCAACATGAGCCACGAGATCCGAACGCCGATGAACGGCGTCCTGGGCGTGCTGCACCTGCTGAAGTCGGAGCCCCTGTCCGACGAAGGCCGCCGGCTGCTGAACGAGGCCCTGGCCTGCGGGGCCATGCTCTCGGGGCTGTTGAACGACGTCATCGACGTTTCCAAGGTCGAGGCCGGGCATCTGGAGCTGTCGCCCGAGCCGACCGACCCGGCCGCCGCCCTGCACGGCGTGGCGGACCTGCTGCGCCAGCAGGCCGAGGCGCGCGGCCTCTATCTGACGGTCGAGGCCGACCCCGACCTGGGCTGGATGTCGATCGACCCGGTGCGGCTGCGCCAGATGCTGTTCAACCTGATCGGCAACGGCGTGAAGTTCACCCTGGCGGGCGGCGTCACCGTGCGCATGAGCGCCCACGGCCAGGGCGCCGAGCGGCGCCTGAAGGTCGAGGTTCGCGACACCGGCGTCGGCGTCGCGCCTGCGGCGCGCGAGCGCCTGTTCGACCGCTTCCACCAGGCCGACGGCTCGATGACGCGACGGTTCGGCGGATCGGGCCTGGGCCTTTCGATCACGCGCTCGCTGGCCGAACTGATGGGCGGCGGCGTCGGCTACGAGAGCGAACTCGGACAGGGCTCGACCTTCTGGTTCGAGATCGCCGCCCCCGCCGTCGACGCCTCCGCCCCGCTCGCCGACGACCACACCGCCTGGCTGGAGGGCCTGAGGGTGCTGGTGG
>DASZQQ010000140.1:0-2138 GCA_035549595.1 Caulobacteraceae bacterium | reverse complement strand
TTTAACGCAGAGATCGCAGAGAAGGCGCAGAGCGCGCAGAGGGTCTGAGCGCCTCCGCGACCTCCGCGCCTTCTCTGCGCCCTCTGCGTTAAAATGCCCAAGGCGCAGCCGCCGGACCCTCGGAGAACACGCGCTGCGCGCAGGCGCAACCCGGGCCCCTTCGTGTGCTTGGTGTGCTTGGTGGTCCGACCTTACAGCGCCAGCCGGCGACCTCCGGCTAAGCCGCGTCCAGGAGGGGGCGCAGGGCCGGGTGGATCTGGGGGCAGGTGCGTTTCAGGGCGCCGATCGCCGCCCGTTCGGCCGCGCAGAAGCGCCCGTCGCGGCCGATGCGGTCGGCGAGCCACCGCGCCTCGTCCTCGGTGACGACCTCGGCCTCGGCCAGCTCACGCTCGGTCTCGGCGTTGTAGTCGTTCCAGTCGGAGAGGCCGTCCTCGCGCGCCGCCCCGCCGGCGAACATCTTGTTGATGAACAGCGCCACCGCCGTGAAGCCGGAGGAGTCGGCCTGGCACATCCACGCCTCGCGCCGGGCCTCGTCCTCGCGGCTCGCCGGCCGGAAGCCGGAGACGCTCATCACCGAGGCGCAGATGGCCTTGGCGAAGAGGTCGGTCCAGGACGGGTCGACCTCGCCGCCCGCGCAGGCGTCGTTGATGTCGAACAGGGCTTCGGCCTCGGCCCGGGTGATGGCCACGTTGCCGTCGCCGCCGGCCGCGTAGAGGATGCGCCGCACCAGGTCGACCTCGCCGGCCGTGATCTTCCCCTTCGCCAGCGACCCGCCGCGCAGCAGCGGCCCCTCGCCGTCGATCACCGCGGCCTTCAGCTGGTCGAGGGTGAAGCGGATCAGGCGCTGCGGCGCGGTGGTCGCGGCCTCCAGCATGTGCGCCAGCAGCTCCAGCTCGGTGTCGGTCTTGAGCCGCCCGTCGCGCGTCAGGCGCTCGATCAGCCAGGCGGCCTTGGCGTCGTCGATGTAGTCGGCCGGCTGCTGCTGGCGCACGACGAAGTCGGTCAGGGCCTCCAGGAACAGGGCCTTCCACTCGCCGCAGCCGTCGGCCACGGCCTCGTCGAGGGCGATCAGCGCCTCGGCCTCGCGGGCGGAGATCATGCCGTCGTCGCCGTAGATCGCCCGGCGCAGGGCCAGGACGTCGTCCGCCGCGACCCGGCGGGCGCGGCTGAAGGTGTCGATCAGTCCGCTCAGAGCGGCGTCGGCCATGGCGAGGGTCCTCCCGGGGAACCTGTGTCTTCGCGGCCACCCTCTAGCGCCAAGCCGTTACGGCCGCGCTAACCACGGCCCCTGCGGCGCCGGCCGTCATGGAGATGTCGTCTGGATTGGCCTATATCCGACCTCATCCGGCGTCCTAGCGCCCGATTCGTGGCGCTTCGCCGGACCTGATTGTCCGGAAGGAGGCGCGTCTTCAGTTTCGGCGGCGTGAACATCGACAGCATCGGGGGCGCCCGCGTGTGCGGCGCCCGATCCGACCGCGCAAGCACCGGCGGCATTCCGACGTGCGAGGTCCTGCATGCAGGTCCTTAGCCATCCCCCGTCCGGCTGGCCGGCGCTGGTCCTGAACGCGGACTACCGCCCGCTCAGCTACTATCCGCTGTCGCTGTGGCCGTGGCAGGAGACGATCAAGGCGGTCTTCCTCGACCGCGTCGACGTCGTCCAGACCTACGACAAGACGGTGCACTCGCCGTCGTTCGAGATGGCCCTGCCCAGCGTCGTCTCGCTGAAGCAGTACGTCGCCCAGGACCGGCCGCCGGCGTTCACCCGGTTCAACCTCTTCCTGCGCGACGCCTTCACCTGCCAGTACTGCGGCGCCGGCGAGGACCTGACCTTCGACCACGTCATGCCCCGCAGCCGCGGCGGTCGCACCACGTGGGAGAACATCGTCACCGCCTGCGCGCGCTGCAACCTGATGAAGGGCGGACGCACCCCGCACGAGGCGCACATGATCCCCCGCGGCCGCCCCCGCCGCCCGACCATGTTCGAACTCCAGGACCACGGCCGCCGCTTCCCGCCCAACCACCTGCACGAGAGCTGGCTGGACTACCTCTACTGGGACATCGAGCTGGAGGCCTGAGGACACTTGCGCCAGCGCTCGCCCCCCGCGCCTGTGGGCCCGGTATCGGGGTGGCGGCGTCCC
>DASZQQ010000139.1:0-3322 GCA_035549595.1 Caulobacteraceae bacterium | reverse complement strand
GAGCCCGGCTCGCCGCGGGCCGAGGCCGACCGGCGGATCTTCAGGGCCACCCGCCAGCTGGAGGGCTCGCCGCGCTGGACCCTGGCGCAGAACGACAACGTCGAGGCCGTGCCGGCGATGCTCGAGGACTTCTCCTGCGCGGCCGGCAAGCCGCTGAGCAAAGCCGACGCGCCGAAGCTGACGGCGCTGCTTCTGCGGACGCGCTTCGACGTGATCGAGGCGGTCAACAAGCCGAAGAACCACTATCGCCGACAGCGCCCGTTCCTGATCGACCGGGGCGACATCTGCATCCCCCGCACGCCGGCCCTGGCGCTCAGCCCCGACTACCCGTCGGGGCATTCGACCTGGGGCTGGACGGTCGGCCTGATCCTGGCCGAGCTCGATCCGGCGCACGCCAGCGACATCCTCGTGCGCGCCCGCGCCTTCGGCGAGAGCCGGGTCGTGTGCGGCGTGCACAACGCCAGCGCCATCGAGGCCGCCCGCACCAACGCTTCGGTCCTGGTGGCCGCCCTGCACGGCGATCCGGCGTTCCGCGCCGACCTGGACGGGGCGCGGGCCGAGGTGGCGGGCCTGGCCGCGGCGAGCGGAACAGACGCGAGCGCCTGCGCCGCCGAGGCGGCCCTGACGGCGAAGACGCCCTGGTAGAACGATCAAGAGAGGGGACGGATTTGAGCGAGATCGAAGTCTGGCGGGGGGCCGTCAACACCTGGGAACTGGACGACATGGGGCACATGAACGTGCGCTTCTATGTCGCCCGCGCGGTCGAGGGGCTGGTGGGGGTCGCCGCGGCCCTGGGCCTGCCGGACGCGTTCCGGCCCGACGCCGCCACGACCCTGGTGATCCGCGAGCAGCACATCCGCTTCATGCGCGAGGCTCGCTCGCGCGCGCCGCTGCACCTGATGGCCGGGGTGCTGGCGATCGACGAGACCGAGGCGCGGCTGCTGCTGACGCTGGTCCACTCCGGCGGCGGCGAGATCGCCGCGGTGTTCCAGACCGTGGTGGCGCACGTGGACGCTCGCTCGGAGACGCCGCTGCCGTGGAGCGCCGAAAGCCGCGCCCGGGCCGCGGACCTGATCACGACGACGCCGGAGCACGCCGCCCCGCGGAGCCTGACCCTGGCCCCGTTCGACACCCGCGCGAGCCTGGCCGAGGCCGACCGCATGGGCCTGATCCGGCTTTCCGCCGGCGCCTTCGGCCCGCACGACTGCGACGTCTTCGGCCGCATGCGCGCCGAGCAGTACATCGGCCGCGTCTCGGACGGCATCCCGCGCCTGGCCTCGGCCTTCCGCCAGACCGTCGCCGAGGAGGCGCCCGAGCGGCCCGACCGCGTCGGCGGGGCGGTGCTGGAGTACCGCATCGTGCAGCTGGCCTGGCCGAAGATCGGCGACCGCTTCGAGATCCGCTCCGGCGTCGCCGGCGTCGATCACCGCGCCCAGCGCATGGTCCACTGGATGCTGGACCCGGCCACGGGCCGCGCCTGGGGCACCTCCGAGGCCGTGGCGATCTCGCTCGACCTCGACAAGCGCAAGATCATCCCGATCACCGAGGAGGCCCAGGCGGCGATCCGCAAGCGCCTGACGCCCGGCCTGGCGCTGTAGCCGCTACCCGACCACCGCCTCCGTCAGCGAGGCGCGGACGAGCTCCGGGCGCTCCATGGGCAGGAAGTGGGTCGTGCCGGGGACCGTCTCCATGTGGAACCGGCCGCTCGCCTCGAGGGCGGGCAGGATCTCCTCGATGCGGCAGGTCGAGCCTTCCTCCGCCCTCAGGATATGCACGGGCCGGGTGACGCGCTCGAAGGCGGTCAGGGTGTCGTGGCCGTGGGCCATGAAGCTGGACGCTTCCCACGCCGGGGCGCAGGCGAGCGTCACCTCGCCCGACGGCAGGTCGCGGAAGCCGCCGGCGACGTAGTCGGCCAGGGTCTCCTCCGGCCAGGTGCGGAAGGCGCCGCGGCCGCGGTAGGCGTCGAGCGCGGCCTGGCGGCTCGGGAACACGGCGCGCCGGCGACGGGCGCCCTCCACCAGCGGCGAGTGCGTCGCGCCCTCCGGCTGGGCGCCGCGGTTGGGCACGACCACCGGATCGAACAGGCGAAGGCTCTTCACCCGGCCGGGGACCTCGACGGCCGCCAGCACAGAGGCGGTCCCGCCCATGGAGTGGCCGGACAGGACGACGTCCTTCAGGTCCGTCGTCTCGAGAAAGGCGACCAGGTCGTCGCGCAGGTCCAGCCAGTCGGCGCGGCCCTCGACCTCGGCGTCGAGGGTCGTCGAGCCATGGCCGCGCTGGTCGACGCACAGGATCCGGAAGGACCGGGCCAGCGGCGACAGGATCGAGCGGTAGGTCATGGCGTTGAAGCCGTTGGCGTGCAGGAAGACGACGTCGACCGGCCGCTCCGGCGGACCGTAGTCCAGAATCGCCATCTCGCCCGGGCCGCGTCCCGGCAGGGCGACGGCGCGCCGCCGCGGCATGGTCTGGGTCTCGCCGTCCATGTAGCCTCCCTGTCTTCAGGCGCGTTGCTAGAGTGGCCGCTCCCGGCCGTCCAGACGCCAGAAGGTCCCGCCATGCCCGAAACGGTCCTCGCCACGATCGGCTACGAGAGCGCGACGCAGGGGAAGGTGATCGAGACCCTGAAGGGCGCCGGCGTCGAGGTGGTGGTCGACGTGCGCGCCGTCGCCTCGTCGCGCCGGGCGGGGTTCTCCAAGACCCTGCTGGCGGGGAGCCTCGCCGACGCCGGCATCGGCTACGTGCACCTGCGGGCGCTCGGCACGCCCAAGCCCGGCCGGCAGGCGGCCAGGGCCGGGCGGACGGCCGAGATGCACGCGATCTACGAGGCGCACTTGGCCGAGCCTCAGGCGCAGCTGGAACTGGCGGCGGCCGCCGACATCGCCAGGGCGCGCAAGGCCGCCCTGCTCTGCTACGAGGCCGACCCGACGGGCTGCCACCGCCTGATCGTCGCCGAGCGCCTTCAGGAGGCGATCGGCTGCGAGATCGAGCACTTGCGGCCGTAAGCGCGCGCCGGCGCTAGTGGAAGGTCCAGGAGCGGCAGGCGCCGCAGGCGCAGTCGAGCCAGGCGGCGTGGGGGGCCAGGCGCGCGACCGCCGCCTTGACGCTTTCGTTGGCGGGCGGCGTCACGAGCGCGGGCGGCGGCGGCGCCTTGCGAGGCGGGGCGATCCTAGACTTCAAGTTCGGCCCCGGAGAGGTCGCAGGCCTCGAGCTTGGCGAAGTCGCGGTCGGCGGCCAGGAAGCGGGCCTTGCGCGCGCGGGCGCCGCGCAGGTCGGCATGGCGCAGGCAGGCGCGCGACAGGTCCGAGCGCAGCAGCCGGCCCTC
>DASZQQ010000138.1:0-2134 GCA_035549595.1 Caulobacteraceae bacterium | reverse complement strand
CTTGGGCGCAGGCCTGGGCGGCTCGGGCGGCGGCCAGGCGGCCGCGGCGGCCGAGCCGGCGGCGGGCAGGCTGTCGGCCTTCAGCGGACCGCCGGCCTCGGACCGGCCGGGCGCGGCGATCTGGCCCTGGGCGGCGTTGATCCGGGCGATCACCTCGTCGCGGGGGCCATAGAGGTCGAGGCGGCCGTCGCGCAGCATCATCAGCTTGTCCAGGGCGGCCAGCACGCCGGTGCGGTGGGCGACGATCAGCACCGTGCGGCCCCGCGCCTTCAGCGCCTGCAGCGTGGCCAGCAGCTGGGCCTCGCCCTCCATGTCGAGGTGGGCGTTGGGCTCGTCGAGCAGCAGCAGGGCCGGATCGCCGAACAGCGCCCTGGCCAGGGCCACCTTCTGCGCCTGGCCGGCCGACAGGCCCTTGCCGCCCCAGCCGAGCGGGGTGTCGTAGCCCTGCGGCAGGCGCAGGATCATCTCGTGCGCGCCCGCCAGCCTGGCCGCCTCGATGGCCATGGCGTCGATGGTCACGGCGTCCTCGCCGCCGGCGCCGGCGCGGAAGCGGGCGATGTTCTCCTTGACCGTGCCCGCGAACAGGTTGGCTTCCTGGGGCATGTAGCCGATGTGGCGCGCCAGGCGCTCGGGCTCCCAGTCGGCGATCTCGGCCCCGTCGAAGCGGATCGCGCCCTGGTCGGCGTGGGCGGCGCCGGCGATCATCCGCATCAGGGTCGACTTGCCGGCGCCGGACGGGCCGATCACGCCGACGATGTCGCCGGCCTGGGCCGAAAAGCTGATCGCCTGCAGGATGGCCCCGTCGCGGGCCGCGTTCAGCACCGACAGGCGCTCGACGTCGAGGGCGCCGGTGGGATCGGGCAGGTGGGTCAGGCCAAGGTCGGTCGGGGCGCGCTCCAGGAGGTCGTTCAGGGTCCGCCAGGCGGCGCGCGCCTGGATGCCCTGGCGCCAGGCCGCCAGCATCTGCTCGATCGGCGCCAGGCCCCGGGAAACCAGCAGGGAGGCGGCGAAGATCGCCCCGGCGCTGATCTTCTGGTTGATCGCCAGCCACGCGCCGACGCCCAGGGCCAGGGATTGCAGGAAGGTGCGCGTGAAGCGCGTGGCGGCCATGTAGCCGCCGCCGGCGAAGCTGGCCTCGGTCTGCAGCCGCATGGCGCTCTCGCGCTCGGCCAGATGCCGCCGGATCATGGCCTCGCGCATGCCCAGCGCCCGCACCACTTCCGAGGCCGCGGCCGACTGCTCCTGGCTGACGTAGGCGATGTTGGCCGCCTCGTTGGCGCGCTGCAGGCGCGAGCGCGTGGCGCGTTCGTTCATGAAGGCGAGGGCGACCAGGATGCCGGCGCCGACCAGGGCGACGGCGCCCAGCAGCGGGTGCAGCAGGAAGCAGACCAGCAGGTAGATCGGCGTCCACGGGGCGTCGAACAGCGCCAGGACGCCGGCGCCGGTCAGCGTCTGGCGCAGGGTGTCGAACTCGCGCATCGCCTGGCGCGTGATCACGTCGCGGCCCCCGCGCGCGCGGGCCAGGGTCGCGTCGAGGATGGCGCCGGAGAGCTGGCGGTCGAGCCGCGTCGAGGCGCGCACCAGGAGGCGCGAGCGCACCAGGTCCAGCAGCGACAGGGTCGCCAGGGCCAGGACCAGGGCCAGGGTCACGAACACCAGGGTCAGGGCGCCGCGCGAGGGCACGACCCGGTCGTAGACCTGCAGCATGTAGATGGTCGGCGCCAGGTACAGCAGGTTCAGGAGGGCGCTGAACACGGCCACGGCGACGAAGTGGCGGCGGCAGGCCCGGACGGCTGCGCGCAGCGGCGAGGTCAAGGCTATAGCCGGGCCGTCAGACACGAAGAGGCGCCCCCGAAACGCCGCGCACCTTAGGGTGTGGACGGATCGCGAGCAACGGCGCATCGATCTTCCGGCCGATGCGTTCGGAGGTCGCAGGTCCCGCCGTGCGTCGGCCGCGGGAAGCGTCTAGGGTGTCGCCATGGGACCTTCGGGCCGGTGATCGGATGACAGAGACGCCAGACGCCTGGCCCCCCGCCTCGGAGACGACGCCGCCGCGCGCGCTCGATGCGCCGCAGGGGGCCACCGCCCGGATCGGCGAGGACCGGGCGGACGGGAGCGACGCCGAGTCCGGCTT
>DASZQQ010000137.1:0-7091 GCA_035549595.1 Caulobacteraceae bacterium | reverse complement strand
CGCCGGGATTGCGGTCGGCCTCGGGGATGTCGCGGAAGATCGCGCTCACCGCCTCGTCCATCATCAGTTCGGGCGCGTCGCCGGCGTGGTGGGTGATCGCCTCGGCCTGCACCAGGTCGCCGCTCTTCACGCGCAGCACCGGCGCCAGGGCGGCGTCGAAGTAGCCCCAGTGCACCGTCCTGGGCGTCGCCGGAAGCGCGTGCAGCGCGCCCGGCGTCACGTCGCGCCGGGCCTCGCCGGGTTCGCAGATGAAGGCCATGTCCTCGTCTCCCTTGGCAGGTCTCGCTGGGGAGAAGGCTAGGCGGCAGCCCGGGGCGCCGTCGTCGCACGGCGCCGCTCCTGCCCGCAGATTCCACATGGCCGCTGAATTCCTGGGCGCCGGCTCGGGCCGCCCCCGCCCGGCGCCTCCGAGGGGGCCAGGGCCCGCGCAAACGATCAGGCGCGCTGGAGCAAGACCGGCCCCGGGCGCGCCGCTAGCTTAGAATTGGTATCAGTCTCAAGTGCCGCCGCCCGGCAAGGAAGCGCCTCATGAACACCGCCGTCGACGTCCGCGTCCGTCCCCTGAAGCCCGGTTTCGGGGCCGAGATCCTGGACGTGGACCTCGCCAGCGCGGACCGTCCGACGCTCGACGCGGTGGTCGACACCTTCCACAGGCACGGCGCCATCATGCTGCGCGGCCAGACGATGAACCCGACCCAGCTGGTGGATTTCATCGCCAACTTCGGCGAACCCGAGGACCACACGCTGAAGGAGTTCTGCGTGCCCGGCCACCCGAAGGTCTACACGCTGTCGAACCGGATCGTGGACGGCAAGCCGATCGGCGCCCACAACGACGGCGTCGGCTGGCACACCGACTACAGCTACAAACCAGAACCGGTGATGGCGACGATGCTCTACGCCGTCGAGGTGCCGGCCGAGGGCTCCGACACCCTGCTGGCCGACTGCGTGGCGGCCTGGAACGCGCTCTCGCCCGAGCGGCAGCAGGAGCTGGAGGGCCTCGTCCTCCACCACTCGTACCAGCACTTCATGTCGACCCGCGAATACGGCGCGCGCGAGCTGACCGACGAGCAGAAGGCCGACAATCCGGACGTCTTCCATCCCCTGGTCCGCACCCATCCGGCGGACGGGCGCAAGGCGCTCTGGCCCTCCACCGGCACGGTGATCGAGGTCATGGGCCTGCCGAACCCGCAGGGCCTGGACCTGGTCCAGGAGCTCGTCGACCACGTGACCCAGGACCGGTTCGTCCACCGCCACAAGTGGCAGGTCGGCGACATCCTGATGTGGGACAACCGCTGCACCCTGCACACGGGCACGCTGTTCGACGACACCAGGTACATCCGCGAGATGCACCGGCTGTGGGTGAAGGGCGACAAGCCGTACTAGAGAGCGGGTCGAGGAAAAGTGGGAACCGGTTTTCCGCCCGCGACCCGCTCTGAACGTTTGACTCCCTCGCCGCGACGCCGATTTCCCTCTCCATCCGCCTGCCGGAGCGACCACACATGACCAATTGGCTGATCACCGGCGTGTCCGGCGGACTGGGCCGCGCCCTTTGCGAGGCGGCGCTGGCCCGCGGCGACAAGGTCGCGGGCACCGTGCGCAAGGACGCCGACCTGAAGGCGTTCGAGGCCCTCGCCCCCGGCCGCGCCAGGGGCTTCCTCGCCGACATGACTGACCCCGACGCCGTGCGCGCGGCGGTCGAGGGGGCCGAGGCCGCGCTCGGCGGCCTCGACGTGCTGGTGGCCAACGCCGGCTACGGCCTCGTCGGCGCCGTCGAGGAGGCGAGCCTCTCGGAGATCCGGGCCCAGTTCGAGGTCAACGTCTTCGGCCCCATCGTGGCGATGCAGGCGGCTCTGCCGCACTTCCGCAAGCGCCGGGCCGGACACATCATCGCCATCAGCTCGGTCAGCGGCGTCGCCGTCTGGGCCGGCACGGGGGTCTACTGCGGCTCCAAGCACGCGCTGGAAGGCATCGTGCGCACCATGGCCCAGGAGGTCGCCGAGCTCGGCATCAAGGTCACCTGCGTCGAGCCGGGCGGCATCCGCACCGCCTTCGCCGGCGGCTCCAAGGTCGTCACCCAATCGCGCATCGCCGACTACGACGGCCTCGCCCGCGACGCCGAGCGCATCATGGCCGACCACGCCGGCCACGAACCGGGCGACCCGAAGAAGATGGCCGCCGCGATCCTCTCGATCGCCGGAATCGACGCCCCGCCGCTGCAGCTGCTGCTGGGCGCCGACGCGGTCGGCTATGCCACCGCCCAGATGGCCCAGACCCAGGCCGAACTCGGCAAGTGGGCCAAGCTGAGCCTCTCGACCGGGTTCGACGGCTAGGCGGGCTCAGCCCCCCGCCGCCTCGAGCGCGGCGTCGGCGAGGCGGGCGACGTCGGCCATGCTCGGGGTCTCGCAGGCGGCGACGTATTCGGCGCGCAGGCGGCGCACGAGCTCGGCCACGGTGGGCACGTCTTCGATCAGGTCGACGCCCTGGCCGGCGCTCCAGAGGTTGCGCCAGGGGGTGACGCCGGGCGGCAGGTGGTCGTGGCGCATGCCGCGGCCGAGCGGCTTGGGCAGGTTGTCCGGGTCGAGGCCGGCGCGGCGGATGCTCTCGATCATCCAGTTGGCCGGCACCCCGGCGATGTCGCCGGTGTAGGTCAGGTCGGACGAGGTCTGGCTGACCAGCAGCTGCTTGTACTCCTCCGGCGCGTCGGCCTCCTTCGTGGCGATGAAGCGGGTGCCGAGATAGGCGAGGTCGGCGCCCAGCACTTCGGCCGCGCGGATCACGGCCCCGGTCGAGACGGCGCCGGCCATGACCAGGGTCCCGTCCCAGACGGCCCGCAGGCGCGGGATCAGGGCCAGGTGGGTGATCGTCCCGGAGTGGCCGCCGCCGCCGGCGCCGATGCAGTTGAGGCCGTCCGCCCCGGCCGCGATCGCCTTCTCGGCGAAGCGGAAGCTGGTGATGTCGTGGAACACCTTGCCGCCGAAGCCGTGCACCCGGGCGATCAGCTCGGTCGGATCGCCGCCGACGCTGATGATGATCTCGACGCCGTACTTCGCGCAGAGGGCCATGTTCGCCGCCAGCTCGTCGGCCGGCATGCGCGTCGGATAGTTGACCGCGATCGGCGCAATTCGCGCGCTGGGATGGGCGTCGCGGTGCGCCTTCAGGGCCTCGGTGATCTCGGCCAGCCAGGCCTCGAATTCCTCCAGGCTGCGGGCGTTCTGGCGCGGCAGGCCGCCGATGACGCCGGCCTTGCAGGCCTCGCGCACCAGCGCCGGACCGGTGACCAGGAACATCGGCGCGCAGATCGCCGGGATCGTCAGGCCGGCGCGGATCTTCGGATCGAGGGACAAGGGCTTGGCTCCGTTCAGTCGCGCCCAGGTCGCCCGGGCGGACCTTGCGGCAGGCAAGAGCATCCGACGGGTGCGACCGATTCTGACGTAGCGGCTTGCGAACCTGATCGTCGAGCCGAAGGGAGACCGCCATGCGCTTTCGCGTCATCGACATCGAGACCACCGGGACCGCACAGTCCGAAGTCATCGAGATCGCCGCCGTCGACGTGGTCGGGGGCTCTGGCGGCTGGGTCGCGAGCCGGCCGCGCTCGCGCCTGTTCCGGCCGGTCGGCGGGATCAGCATCCACGCCATGGCCATCCATCACCTCAGCCTGCGCGACCTCGACGAGTCGCTGGGGCCGCCGTCCTGGGAGGCGCTGGAGGCCTTCGTCATGGCGGGTCCGCGGCCCGACGTTCTGGTCGCCCACAACGCCGCGTTCGAGCGCCGGCACATGCCCCCGTCCCTGGCGCGCCGGCTGCCGTGGCTGTGCACGGTGCAGGCCGCGCGGCGCGTGTGGCCCGACGCGCCGGGCTACGCCAACCAGGTGCTGCGCTACTGGCGCGGGCTGGACCTCGACCCGGCCTTCGCCTCGCCGGCGCACCGGGCGGGGCCGGACGCCTTCGTCACCGCGCACCTGCTGATGGACCTCATCGCCTGCGACGCGAGCCTCGCCGCGACGCCGGCCCGCCAGGAGGTGGCTCTCGCGGCCTAGAGCCTGGCGGAGACCAGCAGACGGCCGGGGCCGAGCTGCTGCAGCACCCGCGGCAGGTCGGCGGCGCTGACGGCGAAGCAGCCCTCGCTGCGGCCAAGCACGCCGCTGGCCCTGGCGATCTGTGGGCTCACATAGGCGGCCTGGTGGATGACGATGGCGCGGGCCATGGCGTTGTCGTTGCTCGGGTCCAGGCCCTCCAGCCGCATGGAGCGGCCGTGCGCGCCGACATACTCGCCCGCGGTCAGGAAGGCGCCCTCCGACGTGCAGTTCGAGCCCTCGGCGTTGGAGAAGCGGCTGAGCCAGCCGGTGTGGGTGGGGTCCGAGCCGCGGCCATGGGCGACCAGCAGGCTGGTGATGCGGCCGTTCTGGACGTCGACCAGATGCAGCCGCGCCTGGGCCGAGGGCCGGGCGAAGTCCGCCACCGCGACCACGTCGCGGTTCGGAATGCGCGATCCGACGCGGGCCAGGCCGTTGCGGGCCGCGGCGACGATCGACGAGGGGGGCGGGGCGAGGGCCAGGGCCGGGCTCGCGGCAGCGGCGAGGGCGACGCCGCCGGAGATCTGCAGGAGGCGGCGGCGGGTGGTCGGCATGCTCATTCGGCAGTGGTCTCGACGTCTGTCTGTGTGCGTTTGCACGCGTGGTGCCTGCCACTGAAGGCGCGAATGGGGCGCTCGCCTGCGTGATCTCGTCGCAACGGCGTGGCGTCCGGGTCGTGTTCGTGTGCGGCAGGGCGACACCGCGGCCGCGCTGGCGCGTTGCCCCCTCATGCCCTTTCGCAGTCTGCCCACCGCCTTCACCCGCCGCCAGTCCCTGGCGCTTGCCGGCGCCGCCCTCCTGACCGGCTGCGGCTGGAACGACGACGGCGCCGCCGCCGGAACCCTCGGCCAGTCGCTGGCGGACTCGGACGCCCGGGCGTTCTACGCCGCGCGCAACGGCCAACCGGCCTGGGATCGGAGCAAGGCCGACGCGCTGATGCGCATCGTCGGCGGCGCCCAGGCGCACGGCCTGGCCCCGGCCGCCTTCGCCCCGAAGGCGCCGCCCGGCGGCGGAAACGACGAGGCGCTCACGCTCGCCGCCCTCGGCTACGCCCGGGCGCTGGCGTCCGGCTTCGTCGAGCCGACGAAGGTCGAGCCCATCTTCACGCTCGAGCGCAACCGCGTCGACCTCGCCGCCGGCCTCGGCCAGGCGCTGGACCACGGTGACCTCGACGGCTGGTTCGCCGCCCTGCCGCCCGCCGACGACGAGTACAAGGCGCTGTCGGCCGCCTATCTCGCCGCCCTCGGCCAGGCGGGGCTCGCCGCGGCGCCGGCGCGGGGCGTTCCCGGCGGGGCCCCGACCGATCCCGCCGAACAGGCCCGGCAGCTGGCCGCCAACCTCGAACGCCGGCGCTGGCTCGCGCGCAACCCGCCGGCGCACCGCATCGACGTGAGCCTCGCCACCGCCGGGCTGGCCTATCTGCGGCCCGGCCAGGAGGCCTGGACGACGCGGGTAGTCGTCGGCCAGCCCGACCATCCTACGCCCAGCCTGCAGGCCACCTTCCACAAGCTGGTCGCCAATCCGCCCTGGCGCGTGCCGCAGACCATCGCCGAGACGGAGATCCTGCCGAAGGGGGCGGGGTACCTTGCCCGCCAGGACATGCGCGTGGTCGACGGCCGCGTCGTCCAGGCGCCGGGGCCCAAGTGCGCGCTCGGCCAGGTGAAGTTCGACGTCGAGGACGACGACGACATCTACCTGCACGACACCCCGGCCAAGGCCCTGTTCGCGCGCGCCGAGCGCCACCGCAGCCACGGCTGCGTGCGGGTCGAGAACGCGGTGGCCTTCGCCCGGAGCCTCGCGGCGGAGACCGGCCGGGCGGACGCCTTCGACCAGGCCCTGGCGTCGAAGGACACGCACGAGGTCGAGCTCGGCCAGTCGATCCCGGTGCGGCTGCTCTATCACACAGCCTGGGTGGACCAGGCCGGCCAGGTGATGCTGAGCCCCGACGTCTACGGGACCGACGACCGCCTCGCCGCCGCCCTCGGCCTGGGCCAGGCGGCGGCGGTGGCCGCAAGACGTCAGCCGGAAGCCGACTTCGGCCCCTAGCCGCAGAGCGGGGCTTCGCGTCGGCGGAACGCCCTTCTAGTGCATGCGAACTTCAGGTCCAGCACACTAGCGCCGCTTGGGGATCTCGCGCGTGACGTCCTGCGCCAGGCCCGGCGTATTGCCGGTCATGCTGCAGTCGAAGACGCCGCTGGCCTTGGTGAAGCAGACGAAGTTGCGTTCGCGCTGCAGGAGCACGAGCCGGCTGTTGTAGTCGGTGCAGGTCTGGAAGGTGGCGCGCACGTCGTACATCGTGCTGCCGGCCCGGGTCTGGTACTGCACCGCATCCACCGGCGAAGCGCCGCGCGAGGCGCCGGTCCTGAGCGACTGGACGTGAACGGTGATGCGGCCATCCTCGCCGGGCTGTGGCTCGTGCGAAAAGCCGCGGACCAGGACCGCGGCGATCCGGCCCTGGAGCCCGGCGCCCTGGGGACCGTCGCTGGCGAAACAGGCGCCGCCGCCGACCTGCGCCGTCGCCTGAGCCTGTCCGTCGGGAACCGGGTCCGGCGTCCCGGCCGCCGGCGTGGGCGTGTCCTCGCACGGGCCTGGAACGACGTCGCTCAGCGGCCACATCATGGGAGAGTGGTTCGGCCCGAAGCCCTGGACCACGTAGCCGTACGGCAGCACCTGGACGATGCGCCCCGGATTGCGCTTGTCGGCGACCACGCAGGCGCCGACCTGCAGCCCCGTCGCGGCCCGGCTCGGCGCCGGCGCCAGCACGGTCAACCCGGCGGCGACGCCGGCAGCCAGGATCGCCATCCCAGCCAAGCCCGCCGTCAGCCTCGGTCCCCCGCTGTCTGCGGCCATCGGCTGTCCCTCCTGCTCTCCCCCGAAGGACACCACAACACAACGACCGGCGAAGGCCGGCCAGAGGCCTTTCCCGCCTTGTCCAAATGACATCAACACGCGACCCCAATGGCGTCTGTTGTCCGGTCGAGCGATCTGGCCTATGCAACCCTTGCTAAAGTGGGGCCGA
>DASZQQ010000136.1:0-8873 GCA_035549595.1 Caulobacteraceae bacterium | reverse complement strand
CTCGCCGCGCTTCAGCACCAGGACGGGCTTGCGGGCGTGGTCCATCAGCGTCAGGCGCGAGCCGTTCAGGGTCCAGATGGCGATGCCTCTCTGGCCCCAGGGCGGGGCGCACTGGCCGGGCGTGGCCCAGCCGGCCCGGCCGAAGATGTCGGCGCGCAGGCTGAGATCGCAGGTCTGGCCGGCCGCGCTCGTCAGCCGGTATTCGCCGCTGATGCGCTCGCGCGCGGTCAGGGGGCGGGGCCGGCCGAGCGGCTCCAGCCGCCAGGTCTTGCCGTCGGGGGCCTTGGTCTCATAGGCGCCGGCCGCCGCCGGGGCGAGGGCGACCACCCGCTTGCCGGCCGCGTCGGACAGCTGCAGCTGCCCCTGGGGGTCGAAGCTCCAGGCGACCACGTCGCGCAGCGGCGGGAAGGCCCCGCGGCAGGCGAGCGGCGCGCGCATCTCCCAGCCGCCGACGGCGGCGCCGCCGGTGAGGGTGAGGGTGCAGGTGACCTTGCCGCCGACCTGGGTCAGGCGCCACTGGCCGACCGCAGACTTGGGCGAGGCCGCGTCGGGCTGGGCCACGGCGGCGCCGGCGGCCATGACCAGGACGGCCGCCAGCCCGCCCCCGACCAGGGGCGCAGACGCTACGACAGGGACGAGGTAAGGCGACGCCAGCAAGCTCCAACTCTTCGGATTCGGACCTTCGGCCCCGCCGGGCGCGATTGCCCGACCGGGAAGGCCCGAGGCGCCCCCGCCGCATCCTAAGCTCATGGCCGCATGAGGCCAAATCGCGGCAGGCGACGCGGCGAAGAGGGAATGCCCTGGCGCCGAGGGAGCTAGTTGAGCGCGCGCTCGTTGATGGCGGCCAGGGACATGGCCTGGCTGGCGGCCTCTTCCTGCAAGCGGCGCGACATCTCGCGCGCGCCCACCGGATAGGCGTCGCCGCCCTCCGCGATCTCGGTCGACAGGCGCGCCACCTCGGCGAGGGCGGACCGCAGCTGCTCGACGTGCTCGCGCGCCATAGACCGGGCTTCGGCCTGGAGGCGGCGGATGCGCTGGCTGAGCGGTTCGACCGGCGCGTCGTCCTGGGGGGTGTTGGGGATGACGACCAGATGAGAGGCGGACATGAGGGATCCTCGAATAGGCGGCCCAGGACTGATGTGGGGCCCCCGCACCGAATTCCAATTCTTCAACCGTGGCCGGGTTCCGGTACGGCGCCGGTTCCACTGCAACCGTGGCGCCAGGGCCACGGCGGGCGCTCTACCTAATCGGTCCCCCGCCGCAGCTGCAGGTCGACGCCGCTGGCGCGGTGGCTGACGAACAGACTGTTGCTCCAGCGGCCGAAGGCGATCAGCACCTTGCCGTCCGGGCCGGTCAGCGCCATGCCGTCGCCGGTCGGCGCCCAGCCGGAGACGCCCGGCGGCAGCAGCTCTCCGCAGCCGGCCACGCGTGCGGCGAAACCGGCGTCGCCAAGCTTTTGCGGTGTCAGGGTTACGGTGCAGACGGGCTGCTGGCCGGCCTCGACCAGGGTCCAGACCCCGGCGGCCTCGGCGGGCGTGAGTGGCACGCCGGCCTCATGGTCCGCCCCGGCGGCGAGGCCGGGCAGGCACATCCAGGCGAAGCCTGCGATGGCGGCGTAGCGAAGGCGCTCGGACATGCTCCAGCTCCTCTTCGTCCCCGGTCAGGGGGCGAGAGGAGGAATGCGCGAAGCGCCGTCAGGTTTCGCAGGCGGCCGGTGAGGGCCGCTCAGCGTCCCGTTTCAGACCACTTTCACGCGGGCGGCGCTCTCGGGGAGGTCGCCGCCGAAGGCGCGCTGGTAGAACTCGGCCACGGTCGGGCGCTCCAGCTCGTCGCACTTGTTCAGGAACGTCAGCCGGAAGGCGAGGCCGATGTCGCCGGCGAAGATCTCGGCGTTCTGCGCCCAGGTGATCACCGTGCGGGGGCTCATGACCGTCGAGATGTCGCCGTTCATGAACGCGTTGCGCGTCATGTCGGCCACGCGGACCATGGCGTTGATGGTGCGCTTGCCCTCGGGGGTCTTGGCGTAGTTCGGCGCCTTGGCCAGCACGATCTCGGCTTCGACGTCGTGCGCCAGGTAGTTCAGGGTGGTGACGATCGACCAGCGGTCCATCTGGCCCTGATTGATCTGCTGGGTGCCATGGTACAGGCCCGTCGTGTCGCCCAGACCGATGGTGTTGGTCGTGGAGAACAGGCGGAAGTAGGGGTTCGGCCGGATCACGCGGTTCTGGTCGAGCAGGGTCAGCTTGCCCTGCGCCTCCAGCACGCGCTGGATCACGAACATCACGTCCGGACGGCCGGCGTCGTACTCGTCGAACACCAGCGCCATCGGCCGCTGCAGGCACCACGGCAGCATGCCTTCGCGGAACTCGGTGATCTGCTTGCCGTCCTTCAGGACGATGGCGTCCTTGCCGACGAGGTCGATCCGCGACACGTGGCTGTCGAGGTTCACGCGGATCAGCGGCCAGTTCAGGCGCGAGGCGACCTGCTCGATGTGCGTCGACTTTCCGGTGCCGTGGTAGCCCTGGATCATCACGCGGCGGTCGTGCGCGAAGCCGGCGCAGATGGCGAGGGTGGTCTGCGGATCGAAGCGGTAGGCGTCGTCGCGGTCCGGCACGTGGCTGTCACGCTCGGAGAAAGCGGGCACCATCATGTCGGAGTCGACGCCGAAGGTCTCGCGCACCGACACCATCTTGTCGGGCTTGAGGCTGAGCAGCTTGTCTTCGTCGGGGGCGGTGATCGTGGTCATGACGGCGGTTCACTAACGCGACCGGAACGCGGACGCAAACAGGTGTTTGGTTGACGTCGGGGACCCTGGCCGGGTCGGACCGGCGACGCCCTCAGACCAGCTTGGCCTTCTGCAGCGTCTTGTAGGCTTTGATCACCCTTTGCAGCTTGTGCTCGGCGGAGCGGTCGCCCCCGTTGGCGTCCGGGTGGCAGCGCTTGACAAGCTCGGTGTAGCGGGCGCGGATCGCCGCGGCCTGGGCGCTGGCGTCGAGGTCGAGGTCGGCTAGGGCGCCGCGCTCCAGCTTGCCGAGCTTGCGGTCGTAGGCGGCCTTGTCGTCGGCCTCGCGGGCCTTGGCGGCGCCGAACAGGCCGAACGGATCGACGTAGCCGCCGCGAGCGGCCGCCGCCTCGCGGCTGCGCGGGCCGGCCTTGAACGACCAGGTCGGCCGCCCGCCGGTGGTGGTGTCCTCCTCCTGGCGCGCGCGGATCTGGTCCTCGGAGAGGCCGGCGAAGAAGTTCCAGTTGCGATTGTACTCGGCCGCGTGCGCCTGGCAGAACCAGTAGTGCTCGCCCATCAGGTCGCGCGACTTCGGGGCGCGGGAGGTCGCCGCCAGCCGGCAGCCGGCGTGGTCGCAGGACCGTTCGCCAGGCTTCAGGGCGTGCACGTCCTCGGCCTGCGCCGCCTCTTCGGGCTTGGGCGGGCGCACGCGGATGTCCACGAACCGGGGCCGATATTGAAAGGCGGACGACATGGGACGAAGTATGAGCCCGAACTTTTACCGTTCAAGAATTGACACAGCGCCAATTGGAGGGCCGAATATGGGGGTCGTAAGCGAGGCCATGAAGCGCAAGCTCGCCGCGGCGTTTTCCCCCACCAGGCTCGAGATCGTCGACGATTCGTCGCGCCATGCCGGTCACGCCGGCGCGCGTGAGGGCGGCGAGAGCCACTTCACCGTGACCCTGCAGGCGGCAGCCTTCGCCGGCGTCGGCCGTGTCCAGCGCCAGCGCATGGTGCACGCGGCCCTCGCCGAGGAACTGGCCGGCCCGGTTCACGCCCTTTCGGTGAAGGCCCTCGCGCCCGGCGAGGAATGAGCGCTCAGACGACGCCCAGGGCTTCGTTCAGCGCCTTGGCCAGGTCGCCCGCGCGGAACGGCTTCTGCAGCACCGGCGCGCCTTGGTCGACGTCGCGCAGGCCCGCCTCGCCGTAGCCGGTCGAGAAGATCGACGGCACGCCCTTGGCCCTCAGCGCGTCGGCCACCGGAAACACCGACTGGCCGGCCAGGTTCACGTCGAGCAAAGCCGCGTCGATCTCGTCCTCGCCGGTGGCGAGCGCCAGAGCCGCCGAGAGTTCGTGCGCCGGGCCGACGACCGCGCAGCCGAGATCGGCCAGCATGTCCTCGACCAGCATGGCGATCATCAGCTCGTCCTCGACCACGAGCACGCGCCGTCCCTGCAGCTTCTCGAAACTCGCCATGACGAAAGAGTACTCCAGGTGCGGCAGGCTGTCGCAGATTAGATCAACCCGGGTCCTGCGCAAGCCACAGTCGAGCGAACGCCGGTTGACCGGCCCGCGCGATCGGCTATGTCAGGAAAAACCTGACACTGGAGCCGGCCATGGCCAAGTCCCGGGACGATCTCGTCGCATGGGTTCGTGACGCCGGGACGGCGCTGGCGTGGCCGTTCGATGGTCTCGCCTGCGACCCGGAGGCCTTCGCCGGGCTAGACGGCCAGCTCGCGGCGGCCGACCTCGTGTTCCTCGGCGAAATGGACCACTTCATCCACGAGAAGGCGGACTTCCGGCTCGCGGCCTGCCGGTGGCTGCTGTCGCGCGGCTGGACGTCCTTTGCCGAGGAACTGGCCTGGAGCGATGGGCGGCGCGTGAACGCCTTCCTGGCCGGCGGCGACGAGGCCGCGTTCGACCGCGTCTCGCTGTTCGGCTGGCGCGGCGACCTCAGGGACGATCGCGACGACCGGCCGACGGGCCTCCTGCGCGCCTCGTTCGACGCCTATCCGGTGGACATCATGGCCGCCGAACAGAGGCGCTTCTACCTGGGCCTCGCCGCAGCGGCGAACGGCGCCAGCGTAACCTTGCACGGCTTCGACATCGACGGCCTGCCGGGCGGCGGCTACGCCGACGTCCTCGCCCGCCTCGAACCGTGGAACGATCGCCCGAGGGTGAAGACTCTGGTCCAGGGCCTGGCGCGCGTTGCGGGCGAGGCGGCGGCCGAGGAGGGCGCGCGCGTCGTCGCCCTGCGCCCGCTGGTCCGAGCCCTGGCGGCGGACACAGGCGAGGCCGTTTCGGCGGCGGTCGCGCACGACCTTGCGGCGCTCGCCGAGAGCCTGGACTACGTCGCGCGCACCTATGGCGCCCAGAGCTACGAGGCGCTGCGGCCGGGCATGGCGTTCCGCGAGGGCTGCATGAAGCGGCGCTTCGCCGACCTGCGCGCCGAGACCGGCGGCGCGCGCAGCGTGCTGATGGCCCACGCCATGCACCTGGCCAAGGACGACGGCCTGCTGGCTGGAACCGCGGGCGCCATCGGCCCGGGCGGCGGGCTGGAGCCTTCGATCGGCTCGCACCTCGTCCAGGAACGGGGCCTGAAGGCGCTCTCGATCTGGCTGGTGTGGGGCGCGGGCGAGGACTCGCAGTCCTTCCCCGACCTGCCACGCCGCTTCGCCTATCCGAAGGAGACGCTCAACGCCCGCCTCGGCGTCCTCGAGACCCCGATGCTGTTCCCGATCGCAGGGGCGCCGAAGGGCCTGTTCGACCGCCCGATCGGCATCGGCCACATGTACAACCTCGTCCAGCCGACCATCCTCGCCGGCCAGGTCGACGCCATCCTCTGGCTGCCGTCGGTCAGCCCGATGCGCCCGGGCCGAGAGCCTTAGCCCTCCGCGACCGCCCCGGCCTCGAGCCGTGGGCTGACCCGCAGGGACGTCAGCTGGTTGCGCTGGCGGCGCAGGACCTGGAAGCGGTGGCCGTAGAACAGGTAGACCTGCCCGGGTTCCGGGATAGTCTGGGCTTCGTGGATGACGAGGCCGGCGACCGTGACCGCGTGCTCGTCGGGCAGGTTCCAGTCGAAGGCGCGGTTCAGGTCGCGGATCGCCACCTCGCCGTCGACGATCACCGAGCCGTCCGGCTGGCGCCGCACGCCCTGGATCAGGGGGTCGTGCTCGTCCTCGATCTCGCCGACGATCTCCTCGAGGATGTCCTCGAGGGTCACCAGGCCCTGAAGGGCGCCGTACTCGTCGACCACCAGGGCGAAGTGGGTGCGCCGCTTCAGGAAGGCGTTCAGCTGTTCCTTCAGGTTCGTCGTCTCGGGGATGAACCAGGGCTCGCGCATGATCTTCGTGACGTCGAGACTGTCCAGGACGCCGCCGGCGTCCTCCATGGCGCGGGCCAGGTCCTTGGCGTGCAGCACGCCGACAATGTTCTCCGGATCGTCCTTGTAGACCGGCAGGCGGGTGAAGGTGGATTCCAGCGCCTTGGCCACCAGTTCCCGGGGCGCCAGGTCGGCGTCGAGCATGGCGATCGACTTGCGGTGCACCATGACCTCGGAGACGTCCATCTGCGAGAGGTCCAGCACCCCGCCCAGCATGCGCCGGTCGCGGCTCTCCACCAGGCCCTCGGCGTGGTGGTACTCGACCGCGCCGCGGATCTCCTCGTGCGCGGCCAGCACGTCGGTGGTCATGTCCAGCTTGACGCCGAAGATGCGCAAGGTGTGCCGCACGATCCACTGGATCGCGTACATGATCGGCCCCAGCACCCGCACCAGCACCACGATAGGACCGGACAGGGCCCGGGCGACGTCGTCGGCGCGCACGATCGCCAGGGTCTTGGGCAGCACCTCGACGAAGACGATCACGAGCACGGTCATGACCACGCTCGACAGGATCGTGCCCCAGGGTTCGGGCACGGTCTTGGTGATCACCGTCGTGGCCATCACCGAGGCGGCGATGTTGAAGAAGTTGTAGGCGACCAGCAGGGCGCCGATCATCGTCTCCTGGTCGGAGTTCAGCTGGTTGACGAGCCTGGCGCCGCGGTCGCCCTCACGCTCCAGCTGGTGCATGCGCCCGCGGCTAGCGCGGGTCAGCGCCGTCTCGGCCGCCGACAGCACGGCCGAGATCGCCAGCATCACGAGGATGATCAGTCCCACCGCGGACAGGAAGGCCGCGAACATCAGAGGGCTCCTTCGGCGATCAGGAAGTCGCGCAGGGGCGCGGGCTCCACGGCCTTGGCGACGAAGGCCTCGCCGATGCGGCGGGCCAGGATGAAGGTCAGGCGCCCACCCTCGGCCTTCTTGTCCTGCGCCATGTGGGCGATCAGGGCGTCGGCGGGGAACGGGCCGGCGGGCAGGTCGGCGAACGTCACGGGCAAGCCCGCGGCAGCGACGGCGCGCCCGGCGCGCACAGCGTCCTGGGTCGGGCAGAGGCCGAGGGCGGCGGAGAATCGGAAGGCCATGACGCAGCCTATCCCGACCGCCTCGCCATGTTTCAAAGCTTCGCCGTAGCCGGTCTCGGCCTCGAGCGCGTGGGCGAAGGTGTGGCCGAGGTTGAGGAGCGCGCGGACGCCGGCCTCCTTCTCGTCCTCGGCGACGATCCGGGCCTTCATCTCGATCGACCGGCGCACGGCGTGGCGCATCGCCGCCGGCTCGCGGTCCAGCACCTTGTCCCCGTTCGCCTCGAGCCAGTCGAAGAAGGCCGCGTCGCCCAGAAGGCCGTACTTCAGCACCTCGGCGTAGCCGCACACCAGCTCGCGCCGCGGCAGGGTGGCCAGGACGTCGAGGTCGGCCAGCACGAGCCTCGGCTGATGGAAGGCGCCGATCAGGTTCTTGCCCCGCGCGGTGTCGATGGCGGTCTTGCCGCCGACCGAGGAGTCGACCTGGGCCAGCAGGGTGGTCGGGATCTGCACGAAGTCGATGCCGCGCTTGTAGATCGAGGCCGCGAAGCCGGCGAGGTCGCCGACGACGCCGCCGCCGAAGGCGACGATCAGGTCGCCGCGCTCCAGCTCCAGCACCAGCAGCCGGTCGCAGAGTTCCGCCAGGCCCTCGAAGCTCTTGCTCCCTTCGCCCGGGGGGATGACGACCGGCCGCGCGGCGATGCCGGCCGCATCCAGCGAGGCGATCAGCGCCGCCCCGTGCAGGTCGGCGACGATCCGGTCCATGACGACCGCCGCCTGCGGGCGCTTCAGCAGCGGGCGGATGCGAGCGCCCGCTTCGGCGATCAGGCCCCGGCCGATCACGACGTCGTAGGCGCGGCCGGCCAGGCCGACGGGAAGGGTGTCGGTCACGGCGTGGCTTCCGCCGCCCGGGCGCTGAGGGCCTTCAGGATCGCGTCCACGGCCACGTGGTGGGGCGTGTCGCCGGTCTCGACGATGATGTCCGCCTCGCCATAGGCCGGATAGCGGTCCGCCGCCTGCTGGCGCAGCACCTCCATCGGGTCCTTGCCGGTCAGGAGCGGGCGGTTGTCCTTGCGCGCCACGCGCCGGGCCAGGACGTCGAGGTCCGCCTTCAGCCAGACCGAAATCGCCTTCTCCTTGATCAGCTTGCGGGTCTCTGCGTTGACGAAGGCGCCCCCGCCGGTGGCCAGCACGTGCGGCGCTTCGTCCAGCAGGCGCGCGATCACGCGCCGCTCGCCGTCGCGGAAGGCGGCCTCGCCGAACTGGGCGAAGATCTCCGGGATGCTGCGCCCCGCGGCGGCCTCGACCTCGACGTCGGCGTCCTTGAACGGCATGCCCAGCACGGCGGCCAGGCGCCGGCCGATGCTGCTCTTGCCCACGCCCATGAGGCCGACGAGGGCGATGGTCTTGCGATTGAGGGCGGCTGCAGCGTTCATTCGAACTTGCGGCTTTACACGAGCGCTGGCATTCGCGCCAAGTTCAGCCATGCCGGACCTGGTACCCGTTCGTCGCTTCCTGGCCATGGGCGCCCTGCTTGCGGGCGCCCTCGGCGCCGCTTCGGCCGCCGCCCAGCCCGCCGCGGCGCCGCCGCCCGCCGACGCGGGCGTGCAGGTCCAGCGCTGCCGCAAGCTTGCGTCCGATGGTGGATTTCCCTACCCCCATCAGACCGACGAGCGCGATCGTGCGCGCCCTCAGGGCCGGGTTGGGGATCATGGCCGCGCCTCTCGGGGGTTGCGGCGCACGCGCCGTTTGA
>DASZQQ010000135.1:0-2440 GCA_035549595.1 Caulobacteraceae bacterium | reverse complement strand
CGACCCTGTTCGAGGAGATGAAGGGCCGCATCAAGGAGGACGACGCCTCGGTGCCGTCGCCGGACGGGCCGTTCGAGTACTACAGCCGCTTCGAGCTGGGCGCCCAGCACCCCAGGCACGTGCGCCGTGCGCGCAACGGCGGCCCCGAGACCGTGCTGCTGGACGAGGAGGCCGAGAGCCAGGGCAAGGCCTACTACGAGGTGGGCGCCGCCTCGCACAGCCCCGACCACACCCTCTACGCCTGGGCCGAGGACGCCCAGGGCTCGGAGTACTACCGCATCCTGACGCGGGACCTGGCCACCGGCGCCGAGGCCGCGCCGCCGATCGAAAGCGCCTACGGCAGCTTCTGCTTCTCGGCCTGCTCGCAGTGGCTGTTCTGGATCTGGCGCGACGAGAGCGCCCGGCCGGCGAAGGTCTTTCGCCGCCCCGCCCGCGGTGGCGACGATGTCCTGGTCTACGAGGAGGCCGACGAGGGCATGTTCCTCGGCGTCGGCCTGACCTCGGACCGCAGCCACGTGGAGATCACCTCGGAGAACCGCGAGGTCAGCGAGGTGCTGCTGATCCCGTCCTCCGACCCGACCGCCGCGCCGGTGGTGGTCGAGCCGCGCCAGGACAATCTGCGCTACAGCCTGGACCGCTGGGCCGGCCGCTGGGTCCTGCGCACCAACGCCGACGACGCGGTCGACTTCAAGCTGGTCGTCTCCGACGCCGCCGTGCCCGCGCGGGCCACCTGGCGCGACCTCGTCCCGCACCGGCCGGGCCGCTACGTGGCCGGGTTCGCGGCCTATGCGAAGCACCTGGTGCGGCTGGAGCGGGAGAACGCCACCGACCGCCTGGTGGTCATGGACCTCGACGGCGGCGAGACGCCGATCGCCTTCGACGAGGAGGCCTATGCCCTCTCGCTGGACGGCGGCTACGAGTACGAGACCACCCTGACCCGGTTCGTCTACCAGTCGCCGACGACGCCGCGGCAGTGGATCGACTACGACATGGCCACGGGCGAGCGGACCCTGCGCAAGACGCAGGAGATCCCCTCCGGCCACGATCCGGCGAAGTACGAGACGCGCCGCCTTTACGCGAAGGCCCCGGACGGAGCGGAGGTTCCGATCACGGTGCTGATGCGCAAGGGAACCCCGCTCGACGGCTCGGCGCCGCTGCTGCTCTACGGCTACGGCGCCTACGGCATCCCGCAGGAGCCGACGTTCTCGATCCGCAATCTGAGCCTGGTCGACCGCGGCTGGATCTGGGCCAACGCCCACATCCGCGGCGGCTCCGACAAGGGCTGGGGCTGGTTCCTCGACGGCAAGCGCTTCGCCAAGAAGAACAGCTTCACCGACTTCATCGCCTGCGGCGAGCACCTGGTCGCCCAGGGTTACGGCTCGGCCGGGCGCATCGCCATCTACGGCGGCTCGGCCGGCGGCATGCTGATGGGGGCGGTGACCAACATGCGGCCCGACCTCTGGGGCGCGGTGATCGCGGCGGTGCCGTTCGTCGACGTGCTCAACACCATGAGCGACACGACCCTGCCGCTGACGCCGCCGGAGTGGCCCGAGTGGGGCAATCCGCTCGAGGATCCCGAGGCGTACGACTACATCGCCAGCTACGATCCCTACGGCAATGTCGAGGCCAAGGCCTACCCGCCGATCCTCGCCACCGGCGGCCTCTCCGACCCGCGCGTGACCTGGTGGGAGCCGCAGAAATGGACCGCGCGCCTGCGCGAACGCTCCACCAGCGGCCGGCCGGTGCTGCTGAAGATCAACCTCGAGGCCGGCCACGGCGGCGCCTCGGGCCGGTTCGAGTTCCTGAAGGAGATCGCGCTCGACTACGCGTTCGCGATCTGGGCGATCGAAGGGGAGGGGAGCGATGCGCATCAGGCCGGCGACGGCGAGTGACGCCGGGGCGATCGCGGCGATCTACGGCCACCATGTCCTCACCGGCTTCGGCACCTTCGAGGAGGAGCCGCCTTCGCCCGCCGAGATGGGCCAGCGGATGGCCGCGGTGCAGGCGCGGGGGCTGCCCTGGCTCGTCGCCGAGCGCGACGGCGCGGTGATCGGCTTCGCCTACGCCGCCCCGTTCCGGCCGCGCGCGGCCTATCGCTACACGGTGGAAGACAGCGTCTACGTGGCCCCCGAGGCGATCGGCGGCGGCGTCGGCCGCGCCCTGGTGAGCCAGGTGATCGCCGCCTGCGAGGCGCTGGGCCTTCGCCAGATGATCGCGGTCATCGGCGACAGCGAGAACGCCGGCTCGATCGGCCTGCACACGGCGCTCGGCTTCGAGCCCGCCGGCGTCGGCAAGGCCTTCGGCTACAAGCACGGCCGCTGGGTCGACATCGTCTGGATGCAGAAGCCCCTGAACGGCGGCGACGCGACGCCGCCCGACGCACCCGGCCTGACCCTGAGCGGCGCCTGACCGTCCATTAATTTCGTCATCCCGGCCAAGC
>DASZQQ010000134.1:0-4213 GCA_035549595.1 Caulobacteraceae bacterium | reverse complement strand
GCTCGCGCGGGTCGTAGCGGATCAGCCAGACGTCGGCCGACCCCGGCGCGCGCGCGGCGCCCACCGAGACCCGGCCCCGGGCGATGCGGATCGTCGGCGGATGGAGGGGACGCCGCCACTTCTGGATCAGGGCCTCGACCGTCGCCCGCTTGGCGCCGGTCCCCTCGGCCGAGCCTCCCACGACGACCTGCGGCGTATAGACGTCGCGCAGGCCGAAGCGCCGCTCGTAAGCCCGCTGACGATCGCCGAACTCCGGCTTGGCGAAGGTGTCCTTCCAGCCGGTGTAGTCCCAGTAGTCCACCGACCAGGTCAGGGCGACCACGCCCGGCCGGTCGGCCAGGGACGCCACCAGGGCGTTGGCCTTGCCGCACGTGGCGCAGCCCTGGGCGGTGAACAGCTCGACGACGACAGGCGTCTTCGGCGGCCTGGCCTGGGCCAGGCCCGGCGCCGCCGACACAAGGCAGAAGAACAGAAGAAGGGCGGCCCGCCTCATGGCGCGGCAATTAAAGGGACTTTGCCGAGGCGCAACTTCACTAAGGTGTGAACTCTCCCGGGCGCGTAGCGGCGAGGGTGAGGGAATGCGCCGCAGCGCCGCCTGCCAAGCGGCTGGCGCTGCTGCCGCCGTCTCACTTCCCCACCCTGCTCGCTTCGCGAGCCTTCCCTCCCCATGAAGGGGAGGGATACTCGCGCCCCTACGCCGCGCCCTTGGCAAGGTTGCGCAGCACGTAGTTGAGCACGCCGCCGTGGCGGAAGTACTCCAGCTCCGTAGGCGTATCGATGCGGCAGCGCACCGGGAAGCGGGCGATCTTGCCGTCCGAGGCGCGGTAGCATTCGACCATCAGCTGCTTGCGCGGCGCGATGTCGTCGAGGTCGCGGATGGTGACGATCTCGTCGCCCGTCAGGCCCAGGCGCTGCCAGCCCTCGGCGATGAACTGCAGCGGCAGCACGCCCATGCCGACCAGGTTCGAACGGTGGATGCGCTCGAAGCTCTCGGCGATGACCGCGCGCACGCCCAGCAGCTTGGTGCCCTTGGCCGCCCAGTCGCGCGACGAGCCGGTGCCGTACTCCTTGCCGGCGAAGATCACCGCCGGCCGGCCCTCGGCCTTGTAGCGCATGGCCGCGTCGTAGATCGACATCTCCTCGCCGGACGGGAAGTGCTTGGTCACGCCGCCCTCGATGTCGGGCGTGATCTTGTTGCGGATGCGGATGTTGGCGAAGGTGCCCCGCATCATCACTTCGTGGTTGCCGCGGCGCGCGCCGTAGGAGTTGAACTCCGATTGCGGCACCTGGCGCTGGGTCAGGAACTCGCCGGCCGGCGAGGTCTTGCGGATGTTGCCGGCCGGGCTGATGTGGTCGGTGGTGATGCTATCGCCGAAGATCCCGAGGATCCGGGCCTCGACGATGTCGGTCACGGGCGCCGGCGTCATCTCCAGCCCTTCGAAGTAGGGCGGGTTCTGGACGTAGGTCGAGCCGATGTCCCAGGCGTAGGTCTGGCCGCCGGCGACCTCGATGCCCTGCCAGTGCTTGTCGCCCTTGAAGACGTCGCCGTAGCGCTTCTGGAACATCTCGTCGGTGACCGACTTGCGCTGCAGCGTGGCGATGTCCTTGGCCGACGGCCAGATGTCCTTCAGGTAGACGTCCTTGCCGCCCTTGCCCTGGCCGAGGGGCTGGGTGTCGAGGTCGATGTTCATCGAGCCGGCCAGCGCATAGGCCACCACCAGCGGCGGCGAGGCCAGGTAGTTGGCGCGGGTGTCGGGGTTCACCCGGCCCTCGAAGTTGCGGTTGCCGGACAGCACGCTGACGGCCACCAGGTCCCCCTCCTGCACCGCCTTGGAGATAGGCTCGGGCAGGGGGCCGGAGTTGCCGATGCAGGTGGTGCAGCCGTAGCCGACGAGGTTGAAGCCGAGCGCGTCGAGCGGCTTCTGCAGGCCGGCCTTGGCCAGGTAGTCGGTGACCACCTGCGACCCGGGGGCCAGCGAGGTCTTCACCCAGGGCTTGGTCTTCAGGCCTTTGGCGACCGCATTCTTGGCCAGGAGGCCCGCAGCCAGCAGCACCGACGGGTTCGAGGTGTTGGTGCACGAGGTGATGGCGGCGATGACCACGTCGCCGTCGCCGAGGTCGTAGTCCTCGCCCTGCACCGGCACGCGCTTGGCTTCGGTCTTGCCGAAGTCGCTGCTCATGGCCTCGCCGAACTTGGCGGCGGCCTCGGACAGCAGCACGCGGTCCTGCGGCCGCTTCGGGCCGGCGAGCGAGGGCAGGATGGTGGAGAGGTCGAGCTCGAGGGTGTCGGTGAACACCGGGTCCGGGGCCGACGGATCGTGCCACAGGCCTTGTTCCTTGGCGTAGGCCTCGACCAGGGCGACGCGCTCGGGGGTTCGGCCGGTGGCCTTGAGGTAGTCGATGGTCGCCTGGCTGATCGGGAAGAAGCCGCAGGTGGCGCCGTACTCGGGGGCCATGTTGGCGATCGTCGCCTGGTCCTCGAGGGTCAGGTGCGAGAGGCCGTCGCCGAAGTACTCGACGAACTTGCCGACCACGCCCTTCTTGCGCAGCATCTGGGTGACGGTGAGCACCAGGTCGGTGGCGGTGGCGCCGTCCGGCAGGGCGCCGGTCAGCTTGAAGCCGATGACCTCGGGGATCAGCATCGGGATCGGCTGGCCGAGCATGGCCGCCTCGGCCTCGATGCCGCCGACGCCCCAGCCCAGCACCGACAGGCCGTTGACCATGGTGGTGTGGCTGTCGGTGCCGACGACGGTGTCCGGATAGGCCACGGTCTGGCCCTCGGCCTCGGCGGTCCACACCGTCTGGGCCAGGTACTCGAGGTTCACCTGGTGGCAGATGCCGGTCCCCGGAGGCACGACGCGGAAGTTGTTGAACGCCGAGGAACCCCAGCGCAGGAAGCGGTAGCGCTCGAGGTTGCGCTCGTACTCGCGCTCGACGTTCTCGCCGAAGGCCTTGGCGTTGCCGAAGTGGTCGACCATCACCGAGTGGTCGATGACGAGGTCGACCGGGTTCAGCGGATTGATCTTGGCCGGATCGGCGCCGAGCTTGGCCAGGGCGTCGCGCATGGCGGCCAGGTCGACGACCGCCGGCACGCCGGTGAAGTCCTGCATCAGCACCCGCGCGGGGCGGAAGCTGATCTCGTGTTCGACGGCGCCCTTGTTGTTCAGCCAGGCGGCGACCGCCTTCAGGTCGTCCTGCGCGACCGAGACGCCGTCCTCGTTGCGCAGCAGGTTCTCCAGCAGAACCTTCATCGAGGCCGGCAGGCGCGAAACGCCGTCGAGACCGGCGGCTTCCGCCGCGCTCAAGCTGTAGTAGACGTAGGTCTTGCCCCCGACGGTCAGTTCGCGGCGGGTGTTGAGGCTGTCGATCGACGCCATGAGAGGGTCCTTTCCCTGTTGCAGGCCGCCCGAAAACCGGTCCCGGGATCGCGCGCTATGCGAGGCGGACACACAGCGTCCGCCCCCGCGCGGCGTCTTCGCCGTACGGCCGCGCGCGTCATAGCCGTTGCGCCACCCCGCGTCCATGCGCGGGGGAACTCGGAGCGGGTCGCCGCATGATCGCAGGCCTGCGCATCGAGGGACTGGCCCTGCAGCGGGGCGAGCGGGTGCTGTTCCGCGGCCTGTCGTTCGCCGTGGCGGCGGGGGAGGCGGTGGCCCTGACCGGGGCCAACGGCGCGGGCAAGACCAGCCTCTTGCGCGCAGTCGCCGGCTTCATCCGCCCGGCCGCCGGGACGATCGCCTTCGAGGGGCCGCAGGGCGCCCTGGAGCCCGAAGACGCGCGCCGGCTCGGCTGCCACATGGTCGGGCACCAGGACGGGCTGAAGACCGGCCGCACGGCGCGCGAGGAGCTGCTGTTCCAGGCCGCCTGGACCGGCGGGACCGAGACCGGGGCCCTGGCCGCCGCCGAGCGGCTCGGCCTGACACGGCTCCTGGACCTCGAGGTGCGCAAGCTCTCGGCCGGCCAGCGCCGGCGCCTGGCGCTCGCCCGCCTGGTCGCCAGCCCCCGGTCGCTGTGGCTGCTCGACGAGCCGATGGCCCCGCTCGACGCCGCGCGCCGCGCCCAGTTCGGCGAGCTGATGGCCGGGCACCTGGCCGGCGGCGGCCTGATCCTGGCCGCCGTGCATGACCCCCTGCCGATCCCGAGCCGAGGCCAGGAAATCGGCGCCGAGGTCGCCGCGTGAGCCCGGCGCTCGTCCTGCTGCGCCGCGAACTGG
>DASZQQ010000133.1:0-22416 GCA_035549595.1 Caulobacteraceae bacterium | reverse complement strand
TACGGCCGCCGCATCGGCGGACCGCCGGAAACCGCGGCCTTTCTGGCCGGCCAGCCGTCCCTGCCGCCGCTGGCGCCCAGCGCGCCGCTCGCCGCCGCGGCCGCGCGGCAGGCCTCGGACCAGGCCCAGGCCGCACAGCCGGGGCACGTCGGCCGCGACGGCTCGACAGTGCGAAGCCGCGCCCAGGACGCCGGCCTCTTCGCCTCGATCGTGGCCGAGGAGATCGCCCTGGGCCAGTCGGACGCGCGCGCCGTCGTGCGCCAGCTGATCGTCGACGAAGGCTATCCGGCCCATCCCCACCGCGCCGACCTCTTCAGCCCGAACCTGAAGTCCGCTGGCGCGGCCTGCGGTCCGCACGTGCGTTTCCGGACCCTGTGCGTGATCGACCTCGCCGGGGCGCCCGCGCCGCGCTGACGATTGACTTATCCCAAGGCCGCTCGGCCACTCTTCGCGCAGGACTGGCAGGCCCGTCCGATGGCCGGGACCAGAACAGCTGAAGGAGGAACGGCCGTGGAGAGGATCAACGGCGGCGTCGCCCTCGCCCGGGCGATCCATGCGCTGGGCGTGCGCGAGGTGTTCACCCTGCATGGCGGGCATCTCGATGCCTTCCTGGTCGCCTGCGCCGACGCCGGCGTGCGGCTCACCGACACTCGCCACGAGGCCACCGCCGGCCATGCGGCCGCGGCCTACGCCCGCGCCACGGGCCGGATCGGCGTCTGCGTGATCACGGCGGGCCCGGGCTTCTCCAACGGCCTGACGGCCATGGTCGACGCCTGGCTGGACGCCATGCCGGTGCTGTTCATCGCCGGCTCGCCGCCGCTGCGGGAGGTGGCGACCAATCCGCTGCAGGGCGGCTTCGACCAGGTCGCCATGGCCGCGCCGGTGACGAAGTGGTCGCACCGCATCACCAACGTCGAGCGGGTGCCCGACCTCGTCGACAAGGCCGTGCGCATCGCCCTCTCGGGCCGGCCGGGGCCGGTGTTCCTGGAGGTCCCGATCGACATCATGTTCGGCCCGATGGACGCGGCCGACCTGGTGCTGCCGCACGCCCCGGCCCTCGTCACCCGGCCCGCGCCGGCGCCAGAGGCGGTGGCGAAGATCCTCGACCTGCTGGCCGAGGCCCAGCGCCCGGCGATCATCGTCGGCGGCGGCGCGGTCTCGCAGCGCTGCGCCGCGCTGCTGCCGGAGTTCGCAGACCTCGCCCGCGCGCCCGTCCTGGCCAGCAGCAAGGGCAATGGCGTCATGCCGCACGAGCATCCGCTGAACGGCGGCTCGGCCGGCACGCTGGGCGCCGCGGCGAGGGCCAGGCAGCCGGCCGACCTCGTCATCCTGCTGGGCGCGCGGGCGGGCCTCTTCCTGGGCGGACGTGGCGGGGCGGTAATCCCGGACGGCGCGCGCCTCGTGCAGGTCGACATCGACGGCGGCGAGATCGGACGCCTCAGGACCCCCGACGTCGCCGTGACGGCCGACATCGGCGAGACCCTGGCGGCGCTGGTCGCGGCGGCCAGGGGGCGCGTCTTCCCCGACCGGCCGGTCTGGGCCGGCCTGCTGGCCCAGCTGCGCAACGCCGGGGCCATGGCCTTCAAGGACGCGCCGGCTGAGAGCCGTCCGGGCGTCATCCACCCGTTCCACGCCGCCCGCGCGGTGGCCGAGGCCCTGTCGCCCGACACCGCCATCGCCTACGACGGCGGCGAGGCGCCGGCCTGGTTCGGCCTCTTCGGCCGCTCGCCGGGGCCGGGGCTCTACATCGGCAACGGCTATCTCGGCACGCTCGGGGTCGGCCAGGGCTACGCCATCGGCCTGGCGCGGGCGCGGCCCGAGGCGCCGGTGGCGCTGATCATGGGCGACGGGGCGGCGGGCTTCCACATCGCCGAGTTCGACACCATGGCGCGCCACCGCCTGCCGATCCTGACCATCGTGTTCAACAACGCCGCCTGGGGCATGAGCCTGCACGGCCAGGAGCTGGTGTTCGGCAAGCAGAATCTCGCCGCCGTGAAGCTGGCCGCCAGCGCCTACGACCAGGTCGCCAGGGGCTTCGGCTGCGCCGGCCATCAGATCACGCGGGTCGAGGACATCGGCCCGGCCGTGCGGGCGGCCCAGGCCTCGGGCCAGCCGACGTGCCTGAACATCCTCACCGACGCCGAGATCGCCCACCCCGTGACGGCGATGATGGTCGGCCGCCTCGACGCCGATGACGAGATCGCCATCCCGTACTACGAGAACATCCCGCTGAAGCGGTGAGGCGCCGGGGACATGATCCCCGCCGCAGGCGGGGTTCGTGTCCCCATCTTGCTGTCTGGGAGGGACACGAACCGCGCCTCTGGCGCGGATCAGGTCCCGGCCTTAGTGCTGCGTCAGAACCTGGGCCGACAGCAACGTCGCCTCCTCGGCGATCTCCTCGTGCGCGGAGGCGAGGCGCCGGCTGACGTCGGCGAGCGCGGAGGCCAGTTCGGCCTGGATCTCGTAGAGGATGGCGACCTGCTGCGCGGCGTCGGCCCGCTCGTAGCGGTCCTTGGCGTTCAGCAGCGGACCGTTCAGCAGTTTCAGCAGGTCGGCGGCGTCGGCCAGGCCCTGGGCGCGGCCCAGCAGCACGGCCGAGCGATAGGCGGGGGTGTCCCGGTATGAGTTGGCCAAGCGTCCTGCTCCCGTCTTCTGGCGCGCCGGCGTTCCGTTTTGGCGCCGGCGGTCGCGTTCAGCACCGGCCGCTGCAAGATCGGCGGCGGTTGCTCCGGCTGGCGGCGCGGAGGATGATCCGCCGATGCGCGCGCTCGTCGCCGGCCTCTGTCTGGTGTTCGCCCTGGCCGGGCCGGCGCTGGCGTTCGGCACGGTGAACATCCGTCCGCAGAGCGCCGAGCACGAGAAGATCACGCGCCGCGCCCTGGAATGCGCCCCGGGCCGTTCGCCGGACACATGTTTCGAGCCGGCGACGCTGGACCAGCTGGCCGGCCGGCCCGGCACGTTCGGGGCGATCGGCTATCCGGACTCCAGCACCGCCGTCTTCCACGGCCCGGCGCACTGCGACAACGGCGATGCGCCCGGCGGCCTTGCCGCGTGCCGGGACTGGATGGAGGCGCACATCGAGGAGGCGGTCGGCGACGCGGCCGGCCTGCTGGGGCAGGACGGGCGCATCCGCAGCCGGCCGGTGAGCCTCAGGCCGGGGTGCGTCTGGATCCTGAACCTGAAGGGGCGGGCCAAGTGCAACGTGCTGCAGGACTTCGGCATCGCCTTGCACGCGGCCCAGGACTTCTACGCCCACTCCAACTGGTCCGACGACGCGCGCGAGACCGATCCCCCCGGCCTCGGCCGATCCGGTCCGGCCGACGTCATCGGGCTTCGCGCCTCTCCTCCGTTCCCTCCGGGGCTCGTCAGCGGATGCTTCTCCCTGGCGAGCTCCTGCGCCGGGCGGATCACCCACGAGCAGCTGAACAAGGACACCGGCCCGATCGGCGAGGACATCGGGCCGGGGACGACCCCGCGCGGCGCCCGCCACGACAACTTCCGGCGCGCGGTCCTGGCCGCCGTGGCCGACACCTCGGACAAGTGGGCCCTGCTGCGCGAACGCCTCGTCGCCCGCTATGGCCGCAGCGACGGCGAGCGGATGATCTGCGCCCTCACCCGCGACGATCCGACCGCATCGTGCTGACCTAGGGTCAGAATTGGCGCCTCCCGGGGGCGGGCGCATAGTCCAGGGTGCGTTCGGAAGCGGACGCCAAGAACGAGACGAACCGGGAGCGAGACCAGGATGGCGGCCCTCGCCGACACAGCCAAACCCACGCCGGTGGCCGACCCGTGGTCGCTGCCGCTGGAGACCCTCGACGTCAGCGCCGGGGAACTGTGGCAGAGCGGCAAGCTGCACGCCTACCTGAAGCGCCTGCGCCAGGAAGACCCGGTGCACTGGTCGCCGACCGGCCCCACCGGGCCCTACTGGTCGCTGACCAGGTTCAACGACATCGTCGCCGTGGACTCCAACCACGGGGTGTTCTCGTCGGACCGCGACATCGTCGTCGGCGACCAGCCGCCCGACTTCGCGATCAAGAACTTCATCCAGAGCGACCCGCCGGTGCACGACGTGCAGCGCAAGTCGGTGACCCCGGCCGTGGCGCCTGCGCGTCTCGCCGAGCTGGAGATCCTGATCCGCCAGCGCACCGGCGCGGTGCTCGACGCCCTGCCGCGCGGCGAGACCTTCGACTGGGTCGACAAGGTCTCGATCGAGCTCACCACCCAGTTCCTGGCGACCCTGTTCGACTTCCCGTGGGAGGACCGGCGCCTCCTGCCCTACTGGTCGGACATGACCACGGCCAGCGAGAACGCCGGCAACACGACCATGGACGAGGAGGCCCGGCGGGCCATCCTCATGGAGTGCCACGCCTACTTCAGCCGGCTCTGGAACGAACGCGCGGCGGCGCCGCCGAAGTTCGACTTCCTGTCGCTGATGGCCCACAACCCGGACACCCGGGAC
The DNA here is from genome assembly GCA_035549595.1 of Caulobacteraceae bacterium. GTDB lineage: Bacteria > Pseudomonadota > Alphaproteobacteria > Caulobacterales > Caulobacteraceae > Acaudatibacter. The sequence goes on along the minus strand of DASZQQ010000133.1, from coordinate 17,957 downwards.
ATGATCAACGACCCTATGGAGTTCCTGGGCAACATCCTGCTGCTGGTGGTCGGCGGCAACGACACCACCCGCAACTCCATGTCCGGCGGGGCGCTTTTCATGCACCAGTTCCCCGAGGAGTGGGCCAGGCTGAAGGCCAATCCCGAGCTGATCGCCAACGTGCCCTCCGAGATGGTGCGCTTCCAGTCGCCGGTGGCGCACATGCGCCGCACCGCGCTGCAGGACGCCGAGATCGGCGGCAAGACCATCCGCAAGGGCGATCGCGTCGTCATGTGGTACGCCTCGGGCAACCGCGACGAGACGGTGATCCCGGACGCGGACCGCTTCCGGATCGACCGCCCGCGCCCGCGCCATCACGTGGCGTTCGGCTTCGGCATCCACCGCTGCATGGGCAACCGCGCGGCCGAGCTGCAGCTGCGCATCCTCTGGGAGGAGATCCTGAAGCGCTTCGACCGCATCGAGGTGGTCGGCGAGCCCGAAAGGAACCTCTCGAATTTCATCCTGGGTTACACCAAGCTGCCGGTGCGCCTGCACGAGAAGGCTTGAGCGGCGAAGGACGCGAAGGAGACGGCGATGGCCAAAGAGCCCATGCAGTACCTCGGCGTGAACCATGTGGCCCTGGTGGCCCGCGACATGGCCGAGACGGTCGAGTTCTACGAGAAGGTGCTCGAGATGCCGCTCGTGAAGACGGTCGAGTTCCCGAACGGCCGCGGGCAGCACTTCTTCTTCGACTGCGGCGGCGGGGGCCTGATCGCCTTCTTCTGGTTCCGCGACGCGCCGCCGGCGGCCCCGGGCATCGCCTCGATGCACGCCGATCCGCGCAAGAACGGCTCGATGACCGCTCACGCCTCGATGAACCACCTGGCGATCTCGATCCCGCTGGAGAAGTTCGACGAGTACGTCGAGCGGCTGAAGAGCAAGGACGTGCCGGTCTATGTGATCAACCACGACGACTCGCCGGCCGGCGCGGCCGAGGAGATGCACGACGGGGTCTGGATCCGCTCGATGTATTTCCGCGACCCGAACGGCATCCACATGGAGCTGGCCGCGCTGACCCGAGCCTTCCGCCCCGACGACATCGCCCACGACCCGGTCAACGAGCGCGGCGAGCACGTTTCGCGCCACGCCTTCGCCTGACCAGTTGACGGATATCAAGGCGGCCTTCGCCGGGGACCGCATCCTGCGCCAAAGGCCGCGTCTCTTGAGGCGGTGACGGGGAGGCCCGATGCGCGCGTTCATTCCCTTCGAGATCGGGACCATCCTGGCGTTCGCCATCGCCATCTTCGGCGTCGTCGCCACCGGCGCGGCGATCTCCGCCGCCATCCCCCAGCCCTCGCCCTGGCTGTTCGCCGCCGCCTACGGCGGCCCGGCCGCGATCGCCTTCGGGGTCTACTGGGCGGTGGCGCGGCGGCTGTAGGCTTCGCGCCACCTCAGGTTCGGCGCAACCGCGGCGGCTGCAACGTCGATCTATTGTCCACGAACCACACGAACCACACGAACGGGTTCGTCGACGCTCAGGGTGGACGAGCCCCGGCTCAGGTCGTTCCTGTGGCTCGTGAACCTATTGAAAGTGCAGCGCGGGGACCGCGAGCCCAGGTCTAAAGCCGCGGCACGGAGGCGACGCCGATGTGGAAGCGGCCCTGGTCGTCGGGGCCGGACTGGCGGCGGGCGGAGGCGCGGGCTTCGACGACGCTATTCTTGCCGAACGGGGAGACCAGGGGGCGGCCGACGTCGCGGCGCAGCCACAGGCGCAGCAGGTGGCGCCGGCGCTGGGGCTCGGGGAAGTCGGTGAAGGCCGTGCGCGAGTGCAGGGCGGCGTAGTTCGACAGCCACTGGATGTCGCCCGGCTGGAAGCGCGTGGCGATCGACATGCCCGGCTCGTAGGTGATCTGGTCGAACAGCTCCACCGCCTCGATCTGCTGCGGCGTCAGGCGCGGCGTCTCGGGGTACTCCTGGGCCGTGAAGATGAAGGTCGAGCCGGCGTAGAGGCTGAAGACCCCGTCCTTCAGGCTGACCATCGGCGAGACGTAGGTGTTGGCCGGCGAGTCCGGGTCCTGGCGGCGCCAGTCCCAGTGGAACGGCTCAAGCAGCAGCGGCGCGAGGTCCGGGCGCCGGCGCAGCATCTCGTTGTAGATCTCGGCCCCCGAGACCAGCAGCGAGGCCCCGCCGGACTGGCCGGGCCTGAGGCACATCAGGGCGACGACGTCCGAGCTGTCGGAGTGGAACACCAGCTCGTCGCGCACCTTGGAGGGCAGGGCGGTCGGGTCGGCCATGGTCTTGTCGGAGGTGGCGTAGATGTGGTCGAGCAGGTCGCCCAGCTGGTTCTGGCGCATGGGCTCGCCCATGTGCAGGCCCAGAACGTAGAAGATCGCCGCCGACAGGGCGTCCGAATAGAGGTGGGTGCGCAGGCCCCGCACCAGGACGAAGCCGCGGCCGAAGTCCACGTCCGCGCCCCAGGCGGCGACGGCGTCGCGGCAGAGCTGCAGCGGATAGTCCGAGGCCTTCACGTCGCGCAGGTCCGGGTCGTCCTCGAGGAAGCGCGCGCCGATCTTCTCCAGCTCGTCGACCTGCGGCGGCGTCAGGCGGAACAGCCAGTCCTCGGTCTTCTCCAGCACGTCGCCGCGCCAGGCGGCGGCCGTGCGCACCGGCTCCAGGGTGATCGTCTCGGCCAGGCTCATCGGGGGCTCTCGCGCTGTTCGGGAGCCTCCCATGCCGCCGCCGGCGCCGGAACTGTCAAGGTAGCCGGCGTGGCTTTGCACGTCAGGGCAAATAACCGGGCGCGCGCCGGCAAGTAGGCCCCCGGCCGATACTGAGAGTGATTATCAGTCTACTTGAGCGCGAGCGGGTTGATCGGCGAGCCGAAGCCGTTGGTGACTTCCAGCGGCGGAGCCGAGAGCATGAAGGCCCAGCGGCCGTCGGCGGCGCAGTCGGCGGCCAGGGCGTCGAGGTTGAACATCTCGCCCAGCGGCATGCCCATGTCGCGCAGGGCCAGCATGTGGAAGGCCAGCGGGATCTCCGAGCTCAGGTTCTCGGCGCACAGGATCTCGACGGCCATGTTGTCGGCCGCCACCGCCGCGACGGATTTCTCCCACGCCCACTCGGCGCAGGCCCAGTTCAGGCCCGGCTGCAGGCCCATGAACGCCGCCCGGTCCCGGTCGACCGTGAAGCGCTGCATGTGCCCGGTGCGGATGACCAGGATGTCGCCGGTGGCGGGCGTGACGCCCTGCTTCTCGCAGGCGGCGTTCAGGTCGTCCGGGGTGATGGCGTAGTCGAGGGGCAGGCGCTCGACCCCCTTCAGCCGGGCGATGTCCAGCAGCACGCCGCGCGAGACGATGCCCGGCGAGGCCAAGTGCTCGATGCCGCACTTCAGCGCCCCCTTCTCGGTGAGGCATTCGCGCGCGTCGTGGCCGCCGTAGATCTTGCCGTCGTAGTGCACGTGGGCCAGGGCGTCCCACTGCGTTGCGCTCTGCAGCGGCATGTGGATCACGTCGTCGGAGTAGCAGACGCCGGGCACGGCCGGATTGAGCGGAGTGAACAGGTCCGTGGCGTAGAGCTTCGGATTGAAGCGCCCGCCGCCGCCGGTCTGCGGCCCGTCCTTGTCGAAGCGCAGGCCGAGGTTGAACACCTTGCCGCTGCGGATCTCGCCGGCGGCCTTCTTCAGCGTCTCAGGGCCGATGTGGTTCAGGGCCCCGCGCTGGTCCGCCTCGCCCCACCGCCCCCAGTTGCGCAGCTTCTCGGCCATGCGGTCGAAGTCGGCGGGTCTCATGGCGGTCCTCCCACGTCTCGTTGTCGCTCGAGGCTGGGCCTTTCGCCGCGGCGGGGTCAAGGCGGACGCAGGGTCAGGTGCGGACGGCGCGGGATCGGGGGCTTGCGGGCCGCGTGCAGAGCAGGGCACAGCTTGCGGCCGTGAGCGCGCTCAGAACCCAGACCCGAGGTCGCAGCCGCCTGGCGCCGGACGCGAGGCGCCGGCAGATCGTGGACGAGGCGGCGCGCCTGCTGGTCGAGCAGGGCGGCATGCCCCTGCCGCTGGACGCGCTCGCCGACCGGGCCGGCGTCAGCAAGACCCTGCCCTATTTCTACTTTCCCAGGCAGGCCGACCTGGCCAACGCCATCCTCGGCCGGGAAATGGAAGCGCTGCTGGTCGCGGGCCTCGCCGCCGCCTCGCGGGCGCCGGCGCTCGACGCGGCCGCCGTGGACTGCGCGCTTCTCTACTTCGAGCGCGTGGCGAAGGCGGGTCCGGCCCTGCACCTGGTGCTGCGCGACCCGTTCATGGCGGGGCGCCTGGCGGCCAGGCCCCTGCAGATCCGTGACCGGGTGTTCCGCCGCCTGGCCAGGCTGGCGCGCCGCGAACTGGGGCTCTGCGCCAAGGAGGCCGTCGCCGCGCTCGGCATCGCCGCGACCATTCCGGAAGAGGCCGGCCAGCTGGCCTTCCGCGGCGAACTGACCGAGGCCGACGCGCGGGACCTCTGCCGCCGCCTCGTCGGCGCCGCCGTCGACGCCTTCAGGCCGAGGGGCTAGGGCCTCCCGCCCTTGTGGTTTGAAAGCAGCAGCGCCGGACCTGGCGCTCCTCGCCCGCCTCTGGAAGCGTGGCGGGCGGCATCGCCGCCCAGTGAAGTGTCCACGAACCACACGAACCACACGAACGGGGTTGTCGAGGTGCGGGCGCCCGGGGCCAGCCTCGGCCTGTTCGTGTTGTTCCTGTGGTTCGTGGACAAATTTTCGCGGCTTCGCCGCCACCGCCGAAGCGGTCAGTTCGGCCGCACCTGGCTGGGGCGGGGCCCGATGACCGCGCGGTTGCCGGCCTCGACGATGGCGAGGCTCAGGCGCTCGGCCATGGCCAGGGGGATCTTGCCCTCGGCCACCAGGCGTCCGGCGCGCAGGCACACCGCCGTCAGCACCGCCGTGGCGCCATAGGCGGTCTGCGGCGGCACGCCGTAGTCGCGCGACAGCCGCTCGGTCATGCGCCGGCGTCCGGTCCGGGTGCGCTCGCTGCGCTCGGCGCGCAGGGCCGCGCGCACCTCGGGCATGTCGACCAGCCGCTGCACCAGGGCCCCGCGCTCGGCGGCCTGGCGCAGGTAGGCGATCGTCGACAGGGCCACCCGGTCGCGGTTGCTGCGCCCCAGTTCGATCTGGGCGAGGCGCGCGGCGTTCATGGCGTCGACCTCGCGCCGGGCGAGGGCCAGCAGCAGGTCGAGCCGGCGCGGGAACAGGTTGTGCGCCTGGGCCTCGCTGACGCCGGCCTCGCGCGCCAGCCGCTTCAGCGTCGCCGCATGCGTCCCTTCCGTGCGGATGAGGGCGGCTGTGAGGTCGAGCAGCTGCTCGCGCCGCGCCTCGGGCGACATGCGGGTGCGCGGCCGCCGCGAGCGGGCCCTTTCGCCGGCGACGACGACGCCCGCCTCGTCGACGCCCGGCAGGGGCGGCGGGGGCGGCGGCTCGGCCACGCGCGCCCGGGTCCAGTAGCCGCGGCCCGGATAGGGGATCAGCAGGCGGTCGCAGACCTTGGCCAGGCCCCCGCCCGTGATGCCCAGCGCCTTGCCGGCCGCGGCCATGGGCTGCGACCAGACCAGGGCGTGGAGCTGCGCCCTGGAGAGCGAATGGGCGGAACGGCGCGCCGGCATGGCCCCTGGTTAGCAGGGGCCATGGCCCTCAGCCAAGCATGGCGCCGGCCTCAGGCCGGGACGGCCTCGGCCGGCGCAGCGGCCAGGGCCGGTCCCATCATCTCCTCGTAGTTGCGGCGGTAGAACAGGTCCTTCGAGGCCTCGTCGATGTCCTGCATCGTGCGCTCGAAGTGGCCGAGCGGATCGTTGGTGCCCTCGGGGTGGGGGTAGTCGCTGGAGAACATGAAGAGGTCGGCGCCGCCGTCGCGGATCATGCGGCCCGCGTCCTCGCCCGGGAACGGCGTGAACTTCACCGCCCGGCGGATGTATTCCGAGGGCTTCATCGGCATGGCCTGCAGATAGGGATCGGTGCGGCCGAAGCTCTTGTAGCCGAGGTCGAGCTCGCGCAGGAACTCCGGCGCCCAGCCGGCGCCGGCCTCGATGACGCCGCCCTTCAGGGCCGGGAAGCGCTCGAAGACGCCGTCGTAGACCATCGCCGTCAGCCACACCTGCGGCGCGAACGACAGCATGATGTAGTCGGCGAACCTCAGGTTCTCGCCGCCGCCGTGCAGGTCCGGCGCCCGCGCGCGGCCGTTGTTGCGGAAGGGCAGCGGCTGGGTCTTCGTGCCAGGGCCGATGTGCAGCATGAAGGGCGTGCCGGTCTCCTCCAGCCTCGCCCACACCGGATCGAGGTCTGGGTGGCCGGGCGAGCGCTCGCCGGCGGGACCGGCGGAGACCATGATCGCCTTGGCGCCGGCCTTCAGGGCCGCGTCGACCTCCTCGAGCGCGCGGGCCGGGTTGTCGAGCGGGGCGAAGGCGACGCCGTGCAGGCGTCTGTCGCCGGCGCAGAAGGCGGCCATGGCCAGGTTGTGCGCGCGCACGCCGGCGTACATCACCCCCTCGTCCTTGGCGGCGAGGGCAGGGGCCAGCGACGAGGTGCCGAACACCAGCTGGCTGGAGAAGCCGAACAGGTCCAGCACCCGCGTGCGCTCGGCGGTGTCGAAGGCGCCGGCCGCGCTCCAGCCCTTGGGCCCGGCGATCGGGTTCTCGAACGCCCTGGCCTCGGCCTCCGCATCGCCCTTGCGCGCCTTGGCCGCGTCCAGCAGCTTGTCGATCCGCCCCGGCTCGCGCCCGTACAGCGGCCGCAGGGCGGCCTTCAGGCCCGCGTCCATGAACGGCTCCAGCCACTCGCGGGTCTCCATCACATGGCTGTCGGCGTCGTGGATGATCCGTCCGGCGGCGTAGGTCATGGCGCGTCTTCCTCGCTTATTGAATAACGCACTAATAGCGCGTTGCGAACACTTCGCAAGTCGGGAGTCGCGCTCGAACGCAGAGGACGCCTGGGCGGCGCCCGGCGTTTGGGAAACTCGGACGAAATGGATTGGGCGGTCAGGCCGCCTTGAGGCGTTCGATTTCCTGAGCGAACTCGAAACGCAGCTGGTTGGCCTCGTCTTCAGGCAGCCAGTTGGCCATCTGCGGAAAGACCGCCTGCCACATGCGCGCGTCGCGCTCGGGCCAGGGCATGGTGCTGGCGTCGCGCGCCTGGTCGAGGAGACGACGCAAGCGGCGGCGCACCTCGTCCGGCTCGGGCGTGAACCTCAGGACGGCCGGCGGGCCGTCTTCCTCGACGAACAGGCTCAGCTGCTCTACGCCGCCCAGGTTGAAGAGGTCGGGTTGCTCAGCCATGGTGGCGCCGATCGTAGCGAAGCTTCAACTTCCGCATGGACGATAGATGGCTGATTCGGACGCCGACGCGGAAGACGCCTCGGGTGTCCGGTCCACAGGAGAATAGAAGCTATCCCCGTGACTGACGCCGACAAGCTTGCTGAAGCCATCTCCGCCTTCGGCGCCGCGGCGACGGCCACCTTGAGCAACGTCGCGATCGCCGGCGAGCCCGAGGATCAGTTGAGGACGCCTCTGGTGACCCTCGTGAAGGCGCTTGCGGGACTCACCGGACTTGCCGGCCACGACACCCAGCTGGTCGGCGAGACGCGGCTTTCGGACCTGATGATCCGGCCGGATTTCGCCGTCCTGCGCCACGGCGCCCTCATCGGCTTCATCGAGGCCAAGGCGCCCGGCAAGGGCGCCGATCCCACACGCTTCAAGGATCAGCACGACAAGGCCCAGTGGGAGAAGCTGAAGGCCCTGCCGAACCTCATCTACACCGACGGCAATGCGTTCAGCCTCTGGCAGGACGGCAAGCTGGCGATGCCCGTCGTGCGCCTTGACGGCGACGTCGGGACCTCGGGGAAGGCCCTGACCGCGCCGCCAGAACTCCTGAACCTGTTCACGGCGTTCTATGGCTGGAGCCCGATCCCCCCGCGGACGCCCCGTCAGCTGGCGGAGACGACCGCACGCCTGTGCCGCCTGCTGCGGGACGAGGTCTCCGAGCAGCTCAGGCGGGGCGCCCCAGGCCTGACGAGCCTCGCCGTGGACTGGCGCAAGCTGCTGTTCCCGGACGCCACCGACGATGAGTTCGCCGACGGCTACGCCCAGGCCGTGACCTTCGGCCTGCTGATGGCGCGGGCGAGGCGCATTCCGCTGGCGGACGGCATCGACGAGGCCGCCAGGACTCTTCGCCAGTCGAACTCCCTGATCGGCTCGGCGCTGCGCCTGCTCACCGAGGAAATGGATGAGCAGCACACGCTCGACACCTCGCTCAAGACCCTGACGGCCGTCCTGGACGTCGTCGACTGGGACAAGCTCAGCAAGGGCGAGCCCGAAGCCTGGCTCTATTTCTACGAACTCTTCCTGCACCAGTACGACAACACCGCCCGCAAACGCACGGGGTCGTACTACACGCCGCCCGAGGTGGTGACGGCGATGGTGCGCCTCGTCGACGACGCCCTGCGTTCGCCCTCCCGGTTCAACCTTGTCGACGGTATCGCCTCGTCGGACGTGAGCCTGGCCGATCCGGCCGTCGGCACCGGGACCTTCCTTCTGGGGGTGCTGCAGCGCATCCGCGGCATCGTCGAGGCGCGGGACGGCGCCGGCGCCATCCCGGCGGCGATCAGGGACTCTCTGGCGCGGCTTATCGGCTTCGAGCTCCAGTTCGGCCCGTTCGCCGTGGCTCAGCTTCGCATACTGGCCGAGCTGATCGATCTCGTGACGTTCGACCGGAGCCACGCCGCGGCGGCCGAGGAGCTTCAGAAGGCGCTGGGGGCCGAACTTCGGCTCTACATCACCGACACCCTGGCCGACCCGGACGAGGAGTCGGCGTGGATTCCCGCCAGCATGCAGGGGGTCGCGGAGTCCCGGCGCGAGGCCAACCGGGTCAAGCGCCACGAACCCATCACCGTCGTCCTCGGCAACCCGCCCTACAAGGAAAAGGCCAAGGGACACGGCGGCTGGGTCGAGGATCGCGGCCCCGGCCTTCGCGCGCCGCTGGACGATTGGCAACCGCCGGTGGACTGGGGCGTCGGCGCCCACGCCAAGCACCTGCGCAACCTCTATGTCTACTTCTGGCGCTGGGCGGCCTGGAAGGTGTTCGGCGGCGATCCGTTCCGCAGCGGGCGGGACGCGACGGAGGCGGCCGACTGGACCCGGCGCAAGGGCATCGTCTGCTTCATCACCGTCGCCGGGTTCCTGAACGGGCCGGGCTTCCAGAAGATGCGCGCCGACCTGCGCCGCCAGGCCGACGAGATCTGGGTGATCGACTGCTCGCCCGAGGGGCACCAGCCGCCGGTGAGCAGCCGCATCTTCCAGGGCGTGCAGCAGCCGGTGTGCATCGTCATGGCCGCGCGCCGCGCCGCGCCGGACAAGGAAACCCCGGCCAAGGTGCGGTTCCGCAGCCTGCCGGAGGCCGACCGCCAGGAGAAATTCAAGGCGCTGGACGCCCTTCGTCTCGACGACGACGGCTGGGTCGCAGCGTCGTCCGACTGGCGCGCGCCGTTTCTTCCTGCAGGTGACGCCGATTGGATCGGCTATCCCGCGCTGGAAGACCTGTTCGCCTACAACGGCTCGGGGGTGATGACCGGCCGCACCTGGGTGATCGCGCCGGATGCGCAGACGCTCAAGGACCGCTGGAAACGTTTGGTCGAAGAGAAGAATGCCGTTCGGAAGGAAGCCTTGTTCCATCCCCAATTGCGGGACGGGAAGGTCGCGAGCCGCCATATCCGCAAGATTGTGAAGGAGGGGCTTGGCAATCGGCCCGTTCGACCCGCGGCGGTCATCACTGATGAGGGGCCCGTCGAGGAACCAATCCGCTTTCCGTTCCGCTCGTTTGACCGCCAGTGGATAGTTCCCGACGCTAGGCTAATCAACGACGTACGTCCGATCCTGTGGAGATCGGCTTCCAGCGACCAAGTCTTTCTGACCGCCCCTCAGGATCGGTCTGCCACTGCCGGGCCGGCATTGACCTTCGCCGCCAGCGTTCCCGACCTTCACCACTACAATGGCCGGGGCGGTCGCGTCTTTCCGCTTTGGGCGGACGCCATGGCCACACGGCCGAACGTTTCCCACGGCCTGCTCTCGACGCTATCCCTCAAATACGGCCGCGAGGTCGGGGCCGAGGAGGTCATGGCCTACATCGCCGCGGTAGCGGCCCATCCCGGCTACGTTGAAAGCTTCCGCAGCCACCTGAAGCAGCCGGGCCTGCGCATCCCGCTGACGGCGGATGGGGCGCTGTTCGACGAGGCGGTGCGGATCGGGCGCGAGGTGGTCTGGCTGCACACCTTCGGCGATCGCTTCGCTGACGGCCGGCCGGCCGGGGCGCCGCGGGTAGAGCCGGCCTCGGCCGAGCCGACGATCCCCGCCGCTGGCGCCCTGCCGACCTCGCTCGACGACCTGCCGCACGAACTCGACTACGACCCGGTCGCCCGCCGGCTGAAGATCGGGACGGGCTACGTCGAGAACGTCCTGCCCGAGGTCTGGAACTACGAGGTCTCGGGCAAGCGGGTGCTCAGCCAGTGGTGGAGCTACCGCCGCAAGGACCGCTCGAAGCCGCCCATGGGCGACCGGCGCCCGCCCTCGGACCTCAGCAAGATCCAGCCCGACAAGTGGCTGCCGGAGTACACCACCGAGCTTCTGAACGTGCTGCGCGTGCTGACGCGCCTCGTCGCGCTCGAACCGGCCCAGGCCGACCTGCTGCGCCGGATCGTCGACGGCCCGACGATCGACTCGGACGCCCTGAGGGCCACGGGGGCCCTGACGGACGCCTCCGCCGACGCGCCCTCCGAACCGGCCCTCGAGGTCGCGGCCGACTAAAGACCGCCCCACCGCTTCCCTTCGCGCGAGCCGGCGCTGACAGGCGCGTGCGCGCCGATCGGCGAAGAAAGATATTCGCTCACGAGAGAATGAGGATTGACTCGTGACTGAGTGAATCACATCCTCGCCCTCAGACGCGCCCGAAGTGCGCGCTGAAGACCTTGGGGGAGGACATGAAGATCCACGCGATGGGACTGGGCGCGTCCGCGCTCGCCCTGGCCTGCGCCTCGTCGGCGACGGCCGCCGAGACCGCGGCCACCACGGCGGCGGCCGCCCGATCGGCCAACACGACCTCGCTGGAAGAGCTCGTCGTCACCGCCGAGCGCCGCGTGGAGAACCTTCAGTCGACGGCCATCGCCGCCACCGTGCTGACCGGCGACGACCTGACCCGCAAGGGCGTGTTCACGGTCGACCAGCTGCAGTTCATCGCCCCGTCGCTGACGGTCAACAACTTCGGCCAGGGCAACGACTTCAACATCCGCGGCATCGGCAAGGGCGAGCACAACACCCAGACCTCGACCGGCGTCGTCACCTACCGCGACGGCGCGGCGACCTTCCCCGGTTACCTGCAGGAAGAGCCCTATTTCGACATCGCCAGCGTCGAGGTCCTGCGCGGACCCCAGGGCACCTTCAGCGGCCAGAACGCCACCGGCGGCGCGGTCATCGTCAACACCAACGACCCGAAGATCGGCGGCGGCCACTCGGGCTACCTCCTGGCCCACTACGGCAACTACAACGACCTCGGCGTGCAGGGGGCGGTGAACCTGCCGATCAGCGACACCCTGGCCGCGCGCGTCGCCGTCTACACCCAGTACCGCGACACCTTCTACCACATCACCGGCCCCTGGACCGGCAACCCGAACCTCTACTGGGGCGCGGCCCGGCTATCGCTGCTGTGGACGCCGACGCCGAAGCTGAAGCTGCTGTGGAAGACCGACTACGACTACCTCGACAACGGCGGCTACTTCGGCGACCCGATCACCAGCCCCGACACCTCGACGCTGTTCCACTTCGCCAACAACTACGAGACCTATGCGGTCGACCAGTTCGTGCGCTCGACCCTGAAGGCCGACTATGTCGCCGACAGCGGGATCACCTTCCGTTCGATCTCCAGCTACCAGCGCGGCCGCAGCGGCTGGAAGGGCGACATCGACGGCACCGCCAACGCCGCGCCGAACTACATCATCGCCGAGGCCGTCAACGAGCAGCTCCTTAGCCAGGAGGTGAACGTCATCTCCCCGGACACGGGCCCGTTCAAATGGGTCCTGGGCGCCTACTACCAGAACAACCGCTACTACTTCCCGGTCGGGCGGTTCCTGATCGGCGTGCCGCCGGGCGTGGTCGACGAGCGGCTGGACGGGATCAACAAGACCTACACCTGGGCCCTGTTCGGCCAGGCGACCTTCGAGCTGCCGCATAACTTCGAGCTGCAGCTGGGCCTGCGCTATTCGAAGTGGAGCACGATCAACCACGTGCGCTGGTTCGTGCCGCAGTTCCCGGTGCTGGACTTCGCCGACAACGAGCAGGAGGTCGGCTACAACCTGACCGGCAAGGCGACGCTGAACTGGCAGCTGAACGCCAGCAACTTCCTCTACGCCTTCGTCGCCACGGGCGCGAAGCCGGGCGGGCTGAACGGCGCCCTCTATTTCGGCGGCGGGATCGTGCCGCCGCCGTTCCGCCAGGAGTACGTCTGGGACTACGAGGTCGGCTGGAAGTCGAGCCTGATGGACAACCACCTGCGCACCCAGATCGGCGCCTACTACAGCCGCTTCCAGCACTTCCAGGTGATCCTGCCGATCCCGAACAACCCGCTGCAGTCGACCGAACAGAACAACCCGAACCCCAGCAAGATCTACGGCGTGGAGGCCACCGCCCAGGCGGTCTTCGGCGGCCTGTCGCTGGATGCGGGGATCGGCGTCTCGAAGAGCGAGATCGGGACCTTCTACACCCAGGACCCGCGCCTGCCGCGCTCGGGCCCGTGCGATCCGATGACCGGCCCGGTCAGCGCCAGCTGCATCAACCTCGGCGGAAATCCGCAGACCTACGCGCCGGGCCTGACCTTCAACGCCAGCGCTTCGTACCGCTTCCAGCTGCCGGGCGGCGACACCCTGACGCCGGGCGTCAGCTTCAGCCACATCGGCCACCAGTGGGGCACGCTGTTCGACAACCGGGCCGCGGGCGACTACCTGGCGGCGCGCAACCTCCTGGGCGCGACCCTGGCCTGGAGCCACGGCGACCTCGTCGCCACGCTCTACGGCTACAACCTCACCGACGACCACTACGTCGCCGCGCTGCTGTCGCCGATCCGCATGGCCGGGCCGCCGCTGCAGGTCGGGATCAGCGTCATGAAGACGTTCTGACGGCCTCCGGCAGGCGGGGAGTGCGAAGATTGACAGGGCCAGGGCGCGCGCCGACTACTCGGCCGCGGCCGGCGCGGGGGGCGAGGCCGCGGGGGTCCAGGCCTCGGTGGGCGATGGCTGACGGGGCGTGTTACCGGGGAACCGGCAGGGATCGGCTTGATGGCGCAGGGGCGCGAGACGAAACGGGTCCGCAGGACCAAGGCGGAGCAGCGCGCCGAGACGCTGGAGCAGATCCTGGACGCCGCCGAGCTGCTGTTCTCGCGCCACGGCCTGCACGGCGTGACCCTGCGCGACGTGGCGCGCGAGGTGGGCGTGCACACCACGCTGCTGCACTACTACTTCGACGACAAGCTGGCCCTGTTCGAGGCGGTGTTCGCCCGGCGCGCGCCGACCACCAGTTCGCGCCGGATGGAGGCCCTGGAACGCTATGAGGCTGAGGCCGCGGACAAGCCGACCGTCGAGGGCGCCCTGCACGCCTTCCTCGACACCGACCTCGACCTCTACGTCCAGGGGGGCGAGCCGTGGATGAACTACGCCGCCTTCTGCGCCCGGGTCAGCAACACGCCGGAGGGCGCCGCTCTCATGGACGTTCACTTCGACCCGGTTGTGCTGAAGCTGGTCTCGATCCTGAAGCGGGCCCTGCCGGAGACCCCGGACGAGGACATCTTCTGGGGCTACCACTTCGTCACCGGCTCGCTGATGAACACCCTGGCCAGGACCGGGCGCATCGACCGCCTGTCCGGCGGGCTCTGCCATTCGGACGACTTCGCGGCCGTGAAGCGCCGGATGGCCAGGTTCATGGCCGCCGGCTTCCACTCGTTCCTGGCGTCCGGCTGATCGCAGCCCTCGTCGCCGGCTGGGCCATCTCCGCCGCCCATCCGGCCGCCGCCGCCCCGAACCCGGTGGTGAGCGCGCCCGCGGGCGCCGTCGAGGGGCGCGCCGACGGACCGGTCCATGCCTACAAGGACCTGCCGTACGCGGCCCCGCCGGTGGGCGCGGGACGCTGGAAGCCGCCCGGGCCGCCGCCGCGCTGGACCGGGGTGCGCAAGGCGATCGACTTCGGCCCGGCCTGCCTGCAGCCGACCCTGCCGCCTGGCGCCCTCTACGGCGACAGCCCGCCGCGGATGAGCGAGGACTGCCTGACGCTGAACGTCTGGACCCCGTCCGAGGCCGGCAAGGCGCCGGTGCTGGTGTGGCTGCACGGCGGGGCGATGGTTACCGGCTCGGGCGGCGATCCGGTCTACGACGGCGCGCGCCTGGCCCGCGAGGGCGTGGTCGTGGTGACGGTCAACTACCGCCTGGGCGTCCTGGGCTGGCTCGCGCACCCCGAGCTCAGCGCCGAGTCTCCGGACGGCGTCTCGGGCAACTACGGCCTGATGGACCAGGTCGCGGCCCTGCGCTGGGTCCGGGACAACATCGCGGCCTTCGGCGGCGATCCGGAGAACGTCACCATCGCCGGCCAGTCGTCGGGGGCCTTGAACGTCGTCTACCTGATGGCCTCGCCGACGGCGCGGGGGCTCTTCCAAAGGGCCATCGCCCAGAGCGGCTACCTGGTCGCCGCGCCGGAGCTGAAGACGCCGCGCTACGGCCTGCCATCGGCCGAGGCCTTCGGCGCCGGGCTTGCCACGAAGCTGCACGCGCCCTCGATCGCGGCCCTGCGCGGCTGGGACGGCAAGACCCTCGTCAACGCCGCGGCCATGGCGGGCTTCGCGCCGTTCGGCGTGGTCGACGGCAAGGTGCTGCCACGCCAGCCGATCGAGGTGTTCGACCGCGGCGAAGAGGCCCCCGTGCCGGTCCTGGCCGGTTTCGACAGCGGCGAGATCCGCTCGCTGCCGTTCCTGGCCCCCAAGGTCCCGGCCAGCGCCGAGGCCTACCAGGCCGCCGTCCACGAGCGCTACGGCGACCTCGCCGACGCCTTCCTGAAGCTCTATCCGGCCACGAACCTGCGCGAGAGCGTGCTCGCCGCCACCCGCGACGGCCTCTACGGCTGGACCGCCGAGCATCTGGCCGCCAGGCAGACGGCGATCGGGAAGAGCGCCTTCCTCTATCTCTTCGACCACGGCTATCCGGCCGCCGACCAGGCCGGCCTGCACGCCTTCCACGGCGCCGAGCTGCCGTTCATGTTCGGCACGATCGCCCGCCTGCCGTCCGCCTGGCCGCACCCGCCCGCGACGCCGCAGGAGCAGGCGCTGTCCGACGCCATGGTGGCCTACTGGACCAGCTTCGCCCGCACCGGGGTCCCCACCGCGCCCGGCGCGCCGAAGTGGCCGGCCTACGGCGCCAGTGGCGCGGCGATGCTGTTCCAGGCCGGCCCGGAGGCCTTCTCCGGCCTCTTCCCCGGCATGTACGCCCTGCACGAGGCGACGGTGTGCCGCCGTCGCCAGGCCAACCTGCCCTGGGGCTGGAACGTCGGCCTGGCCGCGCCGCCGACGCAGAAGTCGGCCGGCTGTCCCTGAAGCAAGGTCGTCAGGGCGTGCTGATCGCGATCAGCTGCTCCCGGCTGCGGCCCCCGTCGGTGACGACCACCTTGATCACGTGCTGGACGGCCTGGGGGTCGAGCTCGACGTCGAGGGCCTGCGCGCCGGTGTCCTCGAACAGCTGATCGCGATACCAGCGTCCGCCGTTCGGCGAATAGTACACCGAAGACAGCAACGGGCCCGTCCCGGACGCCGTCCAGGCCACGTGGACGCGGGCGCCCCTGGCGGCGCGAGCGGGCAGCGGCGCGACGCTCAGGCTCGGCCCCTCGGCGCCGAACGGGCGACGGGCCAGCACCTGGCCCCGGTACACGATCTCGATCTCGCCGGCGCCTTGCGGCGCGGGGATTCGGGCGAGAACGGCGACGCAGTCGCGCGGCCCGGTGTCCTCGGTGACCCACGGCGGGGCGACCGGGTAGACCGTCTGGCCCCCGCCGGCCTTGCGCACGACGATCGCCCAGTCGAGGGCGGGGCCCTCGGCGAGGTCGGTCTCGCCCATGGTCACGTAGGCCGGCCGCAGCTCGGCGCGGCGCACTCCCCGCCGGTCCCAGACGATGGCCCGCACCAGCATCACCTCGGGGTCGACGTGATGCTGGAAGGCCGCGATGAGGTGGGCGTAGGCGCATTGCGTGATCCACTGCGCCTCGGGCGCCGAGACGGCGGTCATCAGCGAGCGCGTGTTGTCCTCGCGCTGCCGATGGGATTCGATGCCGCCGTAGTTCAGCCGTTCCCCCGCGGCGAGCGTCAGGCTGGTGTTGTGGTCGTTGATCGAGCAGTCGCGCGTCATGTTGTGGCGGTCGTCGTAGGCGCCGCCCCAGATGTGGTCGGGCAGCGAGTGGCTCAGCTCGTGCCCCACGGTCTCGACGATGCTTGAGCCGAACTCGGCGTCGACGCCGCCCGGCTGGGGCGAAGGGGCGGCCAGCGGGGCTGGCGCGGCCGCCTCGAAATCGGCCCGCGCGCCGGCGCTATCCGCCGGGCCGCGGTGGACCCGCAACAGGATGACCTTGGTCGTCTCCGTGGCCGCGGCGCTGTCGCCGTCCTCGGCCTGGAGATAGTCGCTGGCGCCCTGGCCCCCGTCGCGAAGCGCGCCGACCACGCGCCCGGCGCCGGACAGAACGGCCGCAGCTCCGAGCCGGTCTGTGATCCTGGCGTTGAAGTCGTGCTGGTTGTCCTTCGGATCGTCGAGGCGCGGGTTCAGCCAGGTCAGGTCGAGCACGTCGCGCGTGAAGGTTGGCAGGCCATCGGGGGGCAGGGGGAAGTAGTCGGGCAGGAAATGGTGCGAGGCGGTCGCCAGGTCGTCGACGAAGGCCCGGAAGGCCAGGGCGGTCTGCTTGCCGGGCACGACGCTGAGGCTGACGGGCACGAACTCCACCGTAGGGGGCCTGGACACCACCGCCTGGCCGGCAACCTGCAGCTCCAGGCCGATCGGGCTGTCGTCTCTGTCGCGGATGAGTTCGGCGACGATCCGGTAGGGGCCTGGGCCGGCGATCCTGAACGCGCCGACCTCCCGCGGCGGCAGGCCGTCGGGCGTGGGCACATAGACGGCGAACGGCTGGATGCCCTGTCCGGTCGGAGGCCCTTCGATGGGCGCGTAGCCCTCCACGCCGGTCGTGTAGAGGATATGCTCGCCCTGGCTGTCGTAGAGCTTGAGCCGCATCTTCACCGCGACGGTGCGGCGGCAGTCCGAGTAGCCCATGAACAGGATGCCGTTATGCGATGAACCCTTCATCACGCGCCCTTGCTTGAAGAGCTTCTCGACCCCCATCACCACGGTGTCCCGGCCGACGATCATCGGTAGGTGCGCGCGCTGCGAGCCTGGCGCGACCCATTCGATCAGCGGGTTCGGCTGCGGCCCCGCGGCGTAGTCGAAGGTCGCCTTCGGCGCCTTGTCGTCCTGGTAGACCCCTTGCACGGGCTGGAGGTAGCCGTCGTCCGGCTTCCACTCGCAGGGCAGGACCTTCTCGGAGCCATGCGCCTGTTCGCCCGTCCCGTAGCCGCCACCGCCGTAGGTGTAGCCGCCCCCCAGGCCGCCGCCGAAGCCGCCGCCCAGCTTGTAGCCGGAGCCGACGCCGTAGTCCCCGCCGCCCACCGTCGTCCCGCCAGGCGCTGGCCCCTTGCCGGCGCCGTCACCGGACGGCGCCTTCGGGGGGGCTTCCGCAACGGCCGGGCCGCCCTCGGTCTTGAGGGCCTCCTTCAGGCCGGCGGCGTTGGTCTCGTCGGCGCGCATCTCGCGCTCGGTCCGCCAGTCCGTGCAGGCCTTGGCGCGCGCGGGGTCGAGGCCCGCCGCCGCATAGTAGCTCCGCACGCCGGCGAGCCAGATC
>DASZQQ010000132.1:0-8089 GCA_035549595.1 Caulobacteraceae bacterium | reverse complement strand
TGGACAAGAACGGCGCGGCGGTCTGCCTCGAGGTCGCCGGCGACCAGGTCGCGGTGATCGGCGACAACGGCAAGATCCTCATCTTCGGCCTCGACGAGCTGCCGGAGATGCCGCGCGGCAAGGGCGTGAAGCTGCAGAGCTACCGCGAAGGGGGCCTGCGCGACGCGATGCTGTTCGCCGCCGCCGAGGGCGCCGCCTGGACCGACACCGCCGGCCGCGTCCGCGCCTGGCCGGAGTGGCGCGAGTGGGCCGGCAAGCGCGCCGGCGCCGGTCGCTTGGCCCCCAAAGGCTTCCCCGCCAGCAAACGCTTCCGGCCGAGGTAAGGGGGCGCAGCCCCCTGGCCGAGGTTACATTTCCCTCATCCGGTCCAAGCTAGCCGCCGTGGCCGAACCCCATTACCTATGGGCGGTCACTGTCGGGGAAGCCCATGGCCATTCTTCTCATCCTGATCGTCATCGTCGTCGTGCTCGGCCTGATGCTGGTCGGGACCTACAACCGCCTGGTCAAGCTGCGGCAGAACACCAACGAGGCGTTCGCCGACATCGACGTCCAGCTCAAGCAGCGCCAGGACCTGATCCCGAACCTGGTCGAGACCGTGAAGGGCTACGCCGCGCACGAGCGGGGAACGCTCGACGAGGTCACCCAGGCGCGCACGGCCGCCGCCTCGGCGACCACCGTGGAGGGCAAGATCGCCGCCGAGAACGCGCTCTCGGGCGCGCTTGGCCGGCTGATGGCCGTGGCCGAGGCCTATCCGGACCTGAAGGCCAACACCAACTTCATGCAACTGCAGGGCGAACTCTCGGACATCGAGAACAAGCTCGCCGCCGCGCGCCGGTTCTTCAACAATTCGGTCGGCGCGTACAACGGCTCGATCCAGGCCTTCCCGGCGGTGCTGTTCGCCACGGCGTTCGGCTTCCAGCAGCGGGAGTTCTTCGATCTCGGCGCCGACCGCGCCGCAGCCTCGACGCCGCCGCAGGTCAAGTTCTAGAGCGGGCGTCCGATGGGCTCGGTCGGCCTTCAGACCTACATCTGGAACAACAACCTCCGCTCGCTCTTCCTGCTGGCGGGCTTCCCGGTCCTGCTGATCGGCATCGTCTGCAGCCTGGAGCTGGGGGCGGCGGTCGCGGGCCTGCTGCCGCCGCCGGACGAGGGCGGGCCGAGCCTGCTCGGCCTGATGGCCGCCTCGGCCCCGGGCGCAATCCTGGTCGCCGGGGTCTGGTTCGTGATCGCCTACCTGTTCAACCAAGTGATCATCGACATCGCCACGGGCGCCCACGCGGTCGAGCGCAAGGACATGCCGGAGGTCTACAACCTCCTGGAAAACCTCTGCATCTCGCGCGGCCTGAAGACGCCGACGCTGCGCATCATCGAGACCGACGGCATGAACGCCTTCGCCAGCGGCCTGCACGAGGGCCGCTTCTCGGTGACCGTGACGCGCGGCCTGCTCGACAACCTGAACCGCGACGAGCTCGAGGCCGTGCTCGGCCACGAGCTGACCCACATCATCAACCGCGACGTCCGCACCATGGTCATCGCCGCGGTCTTCGCCGGGATCATCACCCTGGTCTGCCAGATGATCTACCGCGCCATCTTCTGGGGCGCGGGCTGGGGCGGGGGACGGCGCAGCCGCCGCGACGGCGACGTCGGCCTCTTCGTCATCATCGCCCTGGTGGTCGCCGCGGTCGGTTACGTGCTGGCGATCGTCATCCAGATGGCCCTGTCGCGCAGCCGCGAGTACGTCGCCGACGCCGGCTCGGTGGAGCTGACCAAGAACCCCGACGCGATGATCTCGGCCCTGGTCAAGGTCTCGGGCAACGCCCACCTGCACGCGCCGCAGTCGGTGCGCTCGATGTTCCTGGAGGACAACGAGGAAGGCATCATGGGCCTCTTCGTCACCCACCCGCCGCTGGAAAAGCGCATCGCCGCCCTGCAGCGCTACGCCGGCGGGCGCCTGGTCGAACACGCCGACCCGATCAGCGAGGCCGCGGCGCCGACGACGGCGACCGTCTCGGACGTCAAGCCCGGCCCCTGGAGCGGCGCGCAGCCGGACCCGGCGGGCCCGACCGTCCAGGACCACAAGCCGGGGCCGTGGGGGTGAGGCGAGGGGCGCGAACGCCCCATTACCCCCCGCTCTCCCTCGCGAAAGCGAGGGCCCAGGCTTTTTTCTGAAAGGCACAGGTTTCCCGGAAAACACCTGGGCCCTCGCTTTCGCGAGGGAGAGCGGATTTAAGAGTGTCCTTGATAAGCGACTAGGCGAACACCTTCGCCACGTCCTCCGCCGTCATGATCCGCCAAGCCCCCGGCTCCAGGTCGGCCGGCAGTTCGAGGCCGCCGACGCGGTCGCGGTGCAGGGCCTCGACGTGGTTGCCGACGGCGGCGAACATGCGGCGCACCTGGTGGTAGCGGCCTTCGGAGATCGTCAGCAGGGCCTCGGTCGGCGACAGGACCTCCAGCGCCGCTGGAGCCAGGGGCTTGTCCTCGCCTTCCAGCAGCAGGGTTCCGGACGCGAAGATCGCCGCCTCGTCGCCCTTCAGCGGCCGCGCGAGGGTGGCGCGGTAGCGTTTGTCGACCTTGGCCTTCGGCGAGATGATCCGGTGCAGCAGGGCGCCGTCGTCGGTCATCAGCAGCAGGCCCGAGGTCTCCTTGTCGAGCCGTCCCACGGTCGAGATCGCCGGCTCGCGGCGGCGCCAGCGCGAGGGCAGCAGCTCGTAGACCAGTGGCCCGGCCTCCCTGTGCGAACAGGTGACGCCGAGCGGCTTGTGCACCATCAGCGCCAGGCCCTGCGGCGGGTCGACGGGCGCGCCCGAAACCTTCAGCCGCGCCGGCAGGTCCGGCCCCACCTCGACCTTGCTCTCGGCCTTGGCCACCGGCGCGCCGTCGAGGACGATGCGGCCGGCGCGGGCGAGGCCGTGGATCTCCTTGCGCGTGCCGTAGCCGAGGTTCGACAGCAGCCGGTCGAGGCGCAGCTGGGTCACGTCCTGGCCTCGAACACCTTGAAGCCGTGCGCCTCGGCCCGCAGCGCGACGTGGGCGAAGCGTTCGCCGAGCGTGGCCTCGTAGGGCAGGTGGCGGTTGGCGACCATCCACAGCACGCCGCCCTTGGCGAGGGCCTGGCGCGCGGCCCCGATGAAGGCCTGGCCGAGGCGCTTGTCCTCCGCGCCGCCGTCGTGGAACGGCGGGTTCATGACCACGAAGTCGAGGCCCGAGAGTGGCGCGGAGCGGACGTCGGCCCAGACGAACTCGGCGCGCGGATCGGCGACATTGGCCCTGGCCGCCTCGACCGCCCGCCGGTCGAGCTCGACGAGCACGAGCCGCTTCACCGCGGGGCTCTCCAGCACCCGCAGCGCCAGCCAGCCGTTGCCGCAACCGAGCTCCGCGCCGTCCCCGGCGAGGGCGGGGAGCGTGCTCGCCAGCAGGGCGCTGCCGGGATCCATGCGGTCCCAGCTGAACACGCCCGGCTGGGAGACGAGACCGAGCGCCGGCACGCGGCGCGGCGCGCCGTCCGCGATCGCCGCTTCGACGCCCTGGACGGCCGCGGGTCGCTGGGCGACGCAGATGCGGTGATGGCGCCGCGCGTCCTCGCCCACCGTGCAGCCGAACGCCTCGAGCTCCTTCTTCAGGCGCAGGCCGCCGCGGTCCTTCGGCGCCAGGGCCGTCAGCCGGCCACCGGGCTTCAGGGCCCTGAGCGCATGGGCGAGCACGAACCGCCGCTCCAGCACCCCGGGCGGGGCCAGGACGACAAGGCTCTGCAGCGAAGCGTCCGGAAGGGCCTCGAGCGCCGCCGCGCCCGGAACCCGCGGCGACAGCTGCGCCGCGCCGGCCGCCGGGGCCTCCAGGGCCAGGGGCGGGTCGCCGTAGACCCCGGCCGTGATCGCGCTTGGCTCGCCGTCGTTCATGGGCCGCGATCTATAGCGAACCGGCCACGCTCTCCAGGCGTTTGGCCAGGGCCTGAACGGAAATCCGCCGAAGGACTGATCGCATGGCTCCGCGCCCCACCTGGCAAGGTCACCTGAAACTGTCGCTGGTGAGCTGCCCCGTGGCGCTCTACACGGCCACGGCCCGCTCGGGCGACGTGCACTTCAACATGCTGCACAAGACCACGCACAACCGCATCCGCATGATCCCCACCGATCCGGACACCGGCCCCGTCGAGCGGTCCGACATCGTCAAGGGCTACGAGATCGACAAGGACCGCTACGTCGTCGTCACCCAGGAGGAGATCGACAACGTCCGCCTGGAGAGCACCCGCACCATCGACATCGACCGCTTCGTGGACGAGGACGACATCGACCGGCTCTACTGGGACAGCCCCTACTACCTGGTCCCCGACGGCAAGGCCGCGGTCGAGGCGTTCGCCGTCATCCGCGAGGCCATGCGCGAGGCCGGCCGCATCGCCCTGGGCAAGGTGGTGATGCACCAGCGCGAGCGCCTGCTGGCCCTGGAGCCGTACGACCGCGGCATCGTCTGCTGGACCCTGCGCGCCAAGGCCGAGGTCCGTGCGCCTGAGGACCTCTTCGACGACATCCCGGACGTGAAGATCGACCCCCAGATGATCGACATCGCCTCGCGGATCATCGACCAGCTGGAAGGGCCGTTCGATCCGAGCAAATTCGTCGACCGCTACGAAGAGGCGCTGCGCAAGCTGGTGGCCGATAAGGAGAAGGGCGCCGGCCGCACCGTGACGGCGCAGGAGCCAGAGGACACCAACGTCGTCGACCTGATGGAGGCCCTGCGCCGCAGCCTCAGCCAAGGCGACACCGGGCGCCGCCCCCCCGCCAAGTCCAAGGCCCGCAAGGCGGCGCACAAGCCGGCCGCCCGCAAGCCCCCGGCCCGCAAGCGGGCCTGACCCCCCTTCCGCTCTCCCTCGCGGAAGCGAGGGCCCAGGCTTTTTCTGCCGGACGGGCGGACCTCGCCGGAAAACGCCTGGATCCTCGCTTCCGCGAGGAAGAGCGGAGATGGGGTGCAGACCCCGGCGGCGTGGTAGAAAAGGGTGGCGGTCAGTCAGCGGGCGAGGGGGCCAGTCATGTCGGCAAAGGCGATCGCCTTGATGGTCGCCGCCCTCGGCGCGGCGGCCGTGCCCGCGGGGCCGCGCGTTCCTGCCACGATGCAGGGCGTGTGGGGCAAGCACGGCCGCTGCGACGCGCTCGCCACGCGCCTGACGATCACGGCGCGGACCGCGGGCTGGGGCCGGGGGCCGTTCGCGCGCGTCACTTACGATCCGGAGTTCGGCGCCGTCTTCTGGGCGGAACCGGGGACCGCGGACAACTTCGTTCTCGGGCGCACGACCGACGTGCTGGTCCACAACACCCAGGGTTTCCACGTGCCGGGGGAAGAGGGCTATGCGCGGTGCGGTCGCCGTCTGACGCGCAGGCCCTGGCCGCCCCGCTAGGTGGTCGTCAGTCGCCTTTCGCCAGGCGCTTCATGGCGTCCACGAGCGGGCGGGCGGCGGCGTCGTAGCCGTCCCAGGCCTTGGAGCGGCGGGCCAGGCCTTCGGCCGTGCGCAGGGTGAAGCGGGCCGGGTCGAGGCCCTTGCGCACCGCGCTCCACGTCAGCGGCATCGACACCGGCGCGCCCGGCCGGGCCCGCGGCGAGAACGGCGCGACCGCCGTCGCCATCCGGTCGTTGCGCAGATAGTCCAAGAAGATCAGTCCCGTACGCTTGGCTTTTGACATGTTCACCAGGAACTTGTCCGGGCTGTCGGCGGCCATGCGCACGCAGACTTCACGGGCGAAGGCCTTGGCCGCGGGCCAGTCGGGGACGCCGCGCTTCGGCGCCGCCAGCGGCGTCACCACATGCAGCCCCTTGCCGCCCGTGGTCTTGCAGAAGCACTCCAGGCCCAGCGCCTCGAGCCGGTCCTTCATCGCCCGCGCCGCCTCGACCACCGTGTCGAAGCCCAGGTCCGGCGCCGGGTCGAGATCGAACACCAGCCGGCCGGGAACTTCCGGGCGGCCCGGCGCACAGTTCCAGGGGTGCAGCTCGGCCGCGCCGATCTGGGCCGCGGCGATCAGGCCCTCCGGCCGGTCGATCTGCAGGTAGGGCTTGTGGTCGCCGAACACCTGGACGAACGAGAACAGGTTCGAGGCGCCCTTCGCAGCGTGGCGCTGGAAGAATCGTTCGCCGTCGATGCCCTCCGGGATGCGGATGATCGAGCACGGCCGGCCCTCGATATGCGGCATGATGCGGTCGGCCATGGCCTCGAAGTAGCCGGCCAGGTCGCGCTTGGTCACCGGCGCGCCGTCGCCGCCGTCGGGCCAGAGCGCCTTGTCGGGGTGCGAGAGGGTCACGCCCATCACGACCGTCGCGCGCTTGGCCGAGCGGGGCGTCACCGCCGCGGTCTCGCGCGCCGGGGCCGCCGGTTCGGCCAGGTCGGCGTTCCCCGCCGGCCGCTCGGCCTCGACCTCGCCCGCCGGCTTGTCCTCGCGCAGGCCCTTGAACGCCGCCTGGCGGATCAGGCCGTCGGCGGTGAAGCCGGCGTACTCGATCTCGGCCACCAGTTCGGGTTTCACCCAGTGCACCTCGGCGCCCTTGCGCGGCGCGCCGGGCCCGACGAACGGCGAGCGGTCGGTCTCGAGCGGCTTCAGCCGCTTCATCAGCACCGCGACCTTGTCGCGGCCGAAGCCCGTGCCGATGCGGCCGACGTGGACAAGCCTCCCGTCGCGATAGACCCCGGCGATCAGGGAGCGGAAGGCCGTCCCCGTCGTCGTCCAGCCGCCGATCACGACCTCGTGGCCGCCGCGGCACTTCGATTTCAGCCAGGTGTCGCCGCGCCCGGCGCGGTAGGGCGCGTCGAGCCGCTTGGAGACCACGCCCTCCAGATGCATGCGGCAGGCGGACTTCAGCACCGCATCGCCCGCCTGGGCGAAGTGCTCGACGAAGCGGATGTGGGGAACGTCGGCGCCGGCGGCGTCCAGCAGGGCCTTCAGCCGCACCTTGCGCTCGGAAAGGGGGAGGGGACGCAGGTCCTCGGCCCCATCGAACAGCAGGTCGAAGGCGTAGTAGATCAGGTCGTCGGTGCGGTCGGCCGACAAGGCGCCCTGCAGGGCCGCGAAGTCCGGCGCGCCGTCGGCGTCGAGCGCCACCACCTCGCCGTCGAGGATGGCGTCGGGCAACGATCCGCCCTCCCGCGCGACACGGGCGAAGTGGTGCGTCCAGTCCAGGCCCTTACGGCTGAGCAACCGGGCCGTTCCGTCCTCGACGCGCAGCTGCATGCGGTAGCCGTCGAACTTGATCTCGTGCGCCCAGCGCTCGCCGGGCGGCGGGCGGTCGACGAGGCGGGCCAGCTGCGGCTCGACGAAGTCGGGCAGGGCGCCCGCGGTCACGGCCGCCTTCGGGCGCTTCGGGGCCTTGGGGGCGGCCTTGGCGAAGGATTTCGGCGCGGCCGCGGCCGTGCTGGCGGCGTTGGGACGGCTGTTCCAGACCGCGTCCGCGCTGGCGCGTTCGTCGGTGGCCAGCATGAAGGGCTTGGGCCCCTTGCCCTTGCCGGCGGCGATCTCGTCCATCGTCCGGCCCGAGGCGACGGAGCGGTCCTCGGCCAGCACCTCATCGTGGTCGCCCTCCCGCGCGGCCTCGTCACGATGCTTGATCAAGAGCCAGTTGTCGCGCTTCTCGCCCTCGCGCCGGCGCATGCGGGCCAGGACCCAGCCGCCGTGCAGGCGCTCGCCCTCCATGACGAACTTCAGGTCGCCCTTTTTCAGCGCCTTTACCGGATCGACGCCGGGCTCGGGCGCCCAGTAGCCGCGGTCCCAGAGCTGCACCGAGCCGCCGCCGTACTCCCCCTTGGGGATCGTGCCCTCGAAGTCGCCGTAGTCCAGCGGATGGTCCTCGACCTCCACCGCCAGGCGTCGGTCGTGCGGGTCGAGCGAGGGGCCTTTGGTCACCGCCCAGGACTTGAAGACGCCGTCCAGCTCCAGACGGAAGTCATAGTGCAGGCGCGTGGCCGCATGCTTCTGGATGACGAAGCGCAGCTGTTGGGATCGCGCGACTTCGCGTTCGCCGCTGGGCTCGGCGGTTTTGCTGAAGTCCCGCTTTGCGCGATAGGTTTTGAGCTTCGTGCTCGCCGCGCTTTTCTTCGGCGCGCTCTTCTTTGCAGC
>DASZQQ010000131.1:0-3550 GCA_035549595.1 Caulobacteraceae bacterium | reverse complement strand
CGGCAGAAGGCCGCCGGGCCGGCGTTGAAGGCGAAGCTCACGAAGGCCGCCAGGGTCTCCCGGGGGACAGGCGCCCTCAGGCAGGCGGCGACGGCGCGGGCGTGGACGTCGACGTCCTCGGCCAGCTCGGTGCTGCACTCGGCCCGGCTGTAGCGCCGGCCCAGGACCGCGCCGGCTCCGGTGTGGCCGTAGCAGCTGGTGACGACGCCGACGGCGTCGCGGTAGCCGACGCGCCCCCCATCGCCCTCCCAGCGCATGATGAAGGGCGCCGCCAGGGCGACGGCCGCGGCCAGGCCTGCCGCCGCCGCGACCCTTCCTGGCCGCCGCAGGGCCGGGCCGCTCACGCCTTCAGCCTCGCCAGCTCGTCCGGCACGGCGGCGACCAGAGTCTTCAGCGTGTGGTGCGTGCGGGCAAGCTGGACCAGGCCGTAGCCGTAGGTGACCACCGCCGTGGCCGCGGCCATGCCGGCGACCATCACGGTTTCGCTGGTCAGGAAGTGCTGGAAGACCAGGCCGCAGCCGAACAGGATCAGCACCCGCGCCGTCTGCCAGGTGGCCGCCGGCCCGACCGAGGCCGCGACCTCGATCGGCGCGGCCGGCGCGTTCGCGTCGTCGCTCATGGACGTCTCCGATGTTGCGATAGAGAGGCGGGCCTACTTGGCGGGCCCGCGGGGCTCGAACGGCGCCGGATCCCTCATCCAGCGGATGCTGGCGTTCAGGTCCTTCAGCGTCTCGATCATGAACGTCTGGGCCGTCTCGACCCGGGTGAAGCCGTTGCGCAGGTCGGCGATCGCCGAGGCGTAGCCCTGGGCTTCGGCCTCCAGCGCCGCCACCCGCGTGGCCATCCCCGCCACTGTGCCCTTCATCATCCCCCAGGCGACCAGGTAGCCGGCGGCGTTGAGGACGAGCGTGATCGCCGCGCCCGCGAGCGCGATCCAGTCTGCGGGATGCATGGGTGGCCTCGTGGTTCGGCGCTGCGGGAGTCCGCGACTTGCAAACCGGAACAAAACGGGTACATTTCCTCATCAAGGCGGAGGGGACGCCCCGTGGACTCCGATGACGATGGGCTGGGCCCGAGCTTCTTCGAAGATCGACTGCTGATCGAAATCGAGGCGTGGGACTGTTCGTTCCACGTCGGCCTCCGCCGTCGCGGAGCGCATCCGCACTTCCGGTTTCTGGGCGGACTGACCGACGTCCGATCTCTATCCCTGACCGGCCGGATGCTGGCGCCCGCCCAGCATCGCGATCGAAGCGCCCGCGTGTGGGTCTCGCCGTACGACCGGGAGTCGTGGTCCGGACCGGAGGCGCTGGACGAAGTCGGCCGCGTCTACTGGCCTGCCGCCGGCGAAGGGAGGTTCGACATCTCGCTCATGATTCCGCAGGACGCTCTCGTCACCGTCCAGGTCTGCATGGGCTCGATCTGGAAGTACGTCCACGTCTGGACATTCGACGCGGACGCCCGGGAAGCCAGCGTCCGCGACTTCTCATTCTCGGCGACGGTCGCGGACAAGGTGAAGCCCTGGGCGGGCCTCGATTGAGTCTGTGCGGGATCTACGGCCACGGACGACCATTTTTGCGCTGCGCCCTGAAGAGCGACGGCTCGCCAATCTCGCCGGTACGGTCACAGTGGGACCTACGCGCGGTGGCGCCTGCGTGACAGGTGGCGACAGCGCGCGGAGTCGGCTGTTGCGCGCAGATGCCTCGATCGCGCCGCTCCTGCATGACGCACTGGGGCCGCTCCGGTTGTCCGGAAGAGCCTCCGCCGAAAGCGCCGGTGGGCCGGTACGGGCTGACGAGCGGAGGTGGCTGACGACCTCCCAGCGGTGGAAGCGTGTCCGGTCTGTAGCCATGACAATCGGCGCAGCCTTGAGGCGAAAAGTAGCGCCAGAATTCCCCGTTTGAAGCCGCCGCCAATCTGACCGGCAGAGACTTAGCGTCGCCATCGCCGTTGTCCGGCCGGGTATTCGCATTCCACCATGAGCGGTCCCGCTGCGGGATCGGAGGAAAGTATTGACGCGGCCGAATCGCGCGCAACGAAGCTGGCGCGCGGCCCCTGAGGCGCGACGTCAGGATTTGCCGTCATATTGACGTTCCTGGAATGTGTTGGGTGGGGACCGAAGTGATTGCCGCCGCCGCGGCCGAAGTGGTCGTCCTCGAAGCGACGCTAGATCAGGATGCCGGCGTGTATCGGGGCCTCAACCGAGCCTGGGCAGCCCGCGCAGGAAACGGTGCGCGGTGCGATCGAGATTTTCGAAGCTGTCGCGATCGCCGTCCGCGGAGGAGGCGGCCGATCGGGCCGACACGTCCTGCGCCTCCAGCCAGCGCTGCGTGGCGACCGCGTCGCCGGTCTCGCCGCGCAGGCCGGAGGCGATGTCGGAGAGGGTGGCGCCGATCATGGCCAGCTTGTCGCGCGAGCCGCGGCCGGAGTCGTAGCTGAGCGGCCCCAGGTGGAACCGCCAGGGGCCGTGGGCCGAGGCGCTCTGCGCTGTCGCGGGCGGACCGCCGGGCTCCACGGCCGGCGCCGGCGCGGGGCCCGGGTCGGCGTGCCAGGACGGGGCGTCCGCCAGGGCCTGGTCGATCGGCGGCGGCTGCGGGTCGGGATAGGCGGTCATGGGTCACCTCCAAGGACAGGGCGGGCCGGCGACTCGGCTGCCCCGCCAACCGGAGGGGGAGCCGGCGCCATGCCGAGACACTCGTCGTGATCGCGCGCCGCGCAGGGCGCAGGGCCTCAGGCGGGCAGCTGGAAGCCTAGCCCGCTCATGCCCTGGAAGAGACCGCCCAGGCCGCCGAGGATGCCCGTCAGGCCGGGGCTCTGCTTGACGGTCTCGGTCCCGGAGGAATTCGCCGACGTGGTCCCGGTGGCCGGGACGAGCCCCAGTGACTGGTTCAGGAGCTGCTGCATGCCCACCGCATAGTCCCGCGGCGCCTGGTAGTCGTTCTGGTACTGCCAGTCGAGCTGGGCCTGGTTCTGCTGCTGCTGGGCGTCGCCGACCGCGCCGACCAGGCTGGCGCGCTGGGCGGCCTGGCTGAGCTCGCGATCGGAGAAGTCGCCGAGCAGGCCGGCCGAGGTCAGCCGCTGCTGGTTGGCGGTCTCGAGCGCGGACTGGTTGGCCAGGGCTGCGCGCAGGCCGGCGTCGGAGTCGGCCAGCGACGCGGCGTTGCGCGCCGCCGCGCCGGCCCCAAGCGCAGTGTTGGCGGCCGCGGCGTCGGCCAGGCTGCGGGTCTGGGCCTGGCCGGCGTTGAACTGGTTGGCGGCGGTCGTGGCCTGGGCGTTGGCGCCGGCGACGTTGAGATCGGCCGCCTGGTTGGCCACCTCGGCCGCCTGCCGGCGCGCCAGATCCTGCTGGGCGTTCTGCGTCGCCTGGGTGAAACCCTGCTGGCGCAGCCCGGCCAGGGTGCTGGCGAGGTTGCGGTTCCAGGTCTCGTCGCTGAGCGCATTGGTCACCGCCAGCGCGTCGCCGCGCCACGCGCCCGCCTTCGTCGCCTGCGCCGCGTTCTGCACCTGCTGGCGCTGGCGCTGGCGATCGAGGTCGGCGGCCGTGGTGTCGATC
>DASZQQ010000130.1:0-6931 GCA_035549595.1 Caulobacteraceae bacterium | reverse complement strand
TCCTGGGCGGCCGCGGGCGAGCCGACCGGCGCCAGGGCCGAGCTCTGCACCGAACCGGAGCGCGGCGCCGGCGTCATCGCCATCGCCCCCTCTTCCGACGAGGCGGAGGCCGAGCTGGACGGGCCTGCGGCCGGCGGCGGCGCCGCGGGCGCCTCGCGGATGGGATACTCGGGCTTCACCGGCGGCGGCGGCGTATAGCCCTCGCGCGTCGGATAGGACGGCGTCGCGCAGGCCGCGAGGCTTGCGGCGCAGAAGACGACGCTCGCCGTCCGGATGAGGAACTGGGTCATCGCCGCTCCGTCCCGAGCGCCTCCCGCCGAAGCGGCCGCCGCTTCGGCGGCCCGGAGGCGCTCAAACTTCAAGGTTCGAGCCTTTTCGCCTCGTTCGGGCCCGGATGGCCCGGTCGAGGAAGGCTCGCGCGCACGGAATTCAGTCGAGGCTTTACGGTTAAGCATTCCTTAAACCACAGGTATCGAGCGCCCCACAGATGCGTGAAGCGGTCCTTTGCTCAGGGCTCCCGCGCCACGCCGTCCAACAGCGGCACGAAGCGCACCTCGCAAAGGACTTCCATGGAGAAGCCGCCACGGCCGTCGCCGGCGTAACGGCAGAGTTTCTGGACAGGCCCCTTGCCGACCGGCGCGACAAGAACGCCGGAGGGCTTCAGCTGACTGAGCAGAGCGGTAGGCTCGCCCGGCGCCGCGGCCGTGACGAGAATGCGGTCGAAAGGCGCCTGCTCGGGCCAGCCGAGACCGCCGTCGCCGAACTTGGTGATGACGTTGGTCAGCTGCAGCGTCTTGAACCGGGCCTCGGCCTCGCGCAGCAGGGTGCGATAGCGCTCGACCGTGTAGACCAGCCGCGCCAGCCGGGCGAGGACCGCGGTCTGGTAGCCCGAGCCTGTGCCGATCTCGAGCACGCGCGCGCGCGGCTCCATGGTCAGGGCCTGGGTCATCAGCCCGACTATGTACGGCTGGCTGATGGTCTGGCCGCAGGCGATCGGCAGGGCCGAGTCCTCGTACGACCGCTCCTTGAAGAGGTCTGGGGTGAAGAGCTCGCGCGGGGTCTTCTCGATCGCCGCCAGCACCGCCTCGTCGGTGATCCCCTGCGTCCGCAGCGCCAGCATCAGCCGCTGCATGCGTTCGTCCGGGGGGGCGGGCTGGGCGGCCTTGCTCATGCGCGCGCCTTCAGCTTCGGCGGCGCTCCGCCGACCTTGGCCTTCAGGTCGTGCACGGTCGCCATGTGCGTCAGGTCGATGTGCAGCGGCGTCACCGAAATGCGGCCCTCGTAGGCGGCGCGAAGATCCGTGCCCTCCGGCGGCCGCGAGGGCTCGTTCCGGAAGCCGAGCCAATAGTAGTCCCGTCCACGCAGATCGGTGCGCTTTTCGGCGAAGCGGTTGCGCACGTCGCGGAAGCCCTGGCGCGTGACCTCGACCGCCTTGACCTCTTCCGGCGGCCGGGCCGGGAAGTTGACGTTCAGCACCACGTCGTTGGCCCAGCCGGCCTCGACCAGATGCTGGATCAGGCCCGGGCCGTAGGCCTCGGCCGTCTCCCAGTGCGCGCGCACGTCGTCGTGGAACACCTGCATGGCCTGCGACAGCGCGATCGACGGCACGCCCAGCGCCATGCCCTCGATGGCCCCGGCGACGGTGCCGGACATGGTCACGTCCTCGGCCGCGTTGAGGCCGCGGTTGACGCCCGAGAGCACCAGGTCCGGCTTGCGGTCCGGGATCAGGTACTGGATCGCCAGCATCACGCAGTCGGTGGGCGTTCCGATCACGGCGAACTTGCGCTCGTCGACGTAGCGGACGCGCAAGGGGTCGGAGAGGGTCAGGGAGCGCGACACGCCCGACTGCTCGGTCTCCGGCGCAGAGACCCAGACGTCGTCCGACAGGGCGTGGGCGATCCGCTCCAGGCAGGCCAGCCCTTCGGCGTGGATGCCATCGTCGTTGGTGACGAGGATCCTCACCGCCTCAGCCCTGGCCGCCGATGTGGGTGACGCCGCGCATGTAGGGATGCAGCGCCTGCGGGACGGCGATGCGGCCCTTGTCGTCCTGGTAGTTCTCCATCACCGCCACCAGCGCCCGGCCGACGGCGAGGCCCGAGCCGTTCAGCGTGTGGACGTGGCGCGTGCCCTTCTCGCCGGCCTTGCGGCAGCGGGCGTCCATGCGCCGGGCCTGGAAGTCGCCGCAGTTCGAGCAGCTGGAGATCTCGCGGTACATCCCCTGCGAGGGCAGCCAGACCTCGAGGTCGTAGGTCTTGCGGGCGGTGAAGCCCATGTCGCCGGCGCACAGCACCACGGTGCGGAACGGCAGCTCCAGGCGCTTGAGCACCGCCTCGGCGCAGGCGACCATGCGCTCGTGCTCGGCCTCGGACTGCTCGGGCGTGGTGATCGAGACCAGCTCGACCTTGTTGAACTGGTGCTGGCGGATCATGCCGCGCGTGTCCTTGCCCGAGGCGCCGGCCTCGGAGCGGAAGCACGGGGTCAGGGCGGTCATCCTGAGCGGCAGCTCGGCCTCGTCCAGGATCTGCTCGCGCACGATGTTGGTCAGCGAGACCTCGGCGGTGGGAATCAGCCAGCGGCCGTCGTCGGTATGGAACAGGTCCTCGGCGAACTTCGGCAGCTGGCCGGTGCCGAACACGGCCTCGTCGCGCACCAGCAGCGGTGGGGCGACCTCCAGGTAGCCGTTCTCCTGGGTCTGGAAGTCGAGCATGAACTGGCCGATGGCGCGCTCCAGCCGCGCCAGCTCGCCCTTCAGCACCGTGAAGCGGGCCCCCGACATCCGCGCCGCCGCCTCGAAGTCGACGAGGCCCAGCGCCGTGCCGAGGTCGACGTGGTCCTTCGGCGCCTCGATCCGGAACGGCTCGCCCCAGCGGCGGACCTCGACGTTGCCGTGCTCGTCCTCGCCGGGCGGCACGTCGGGCGCGGGCAGGTTCGGCAGGCCGGCCAGGAGCTCGCGCAGCGCGCCGCCGGCCTCGGCCTCGACCTCGCCCTGGCGGGCGATCTCGCCCTTCAGCCCCTCGACCTCGGCCATCAGGCGCTGGGCCTCGGCCTCGTCCTTCTTCGCCTTGGCCTGGCCGATCAGCTTCGAGGCCTCGTTGCGCCGGCTCTGCGCGGCCTGGGCGGCGGTCTGGGCCGCGCGCAGGCGTTCGTCGAGGGCCAGGATCGCCGGCGACTGGGCGGACAGCCCCCTCGACGCCCAGGCGCGGTCGTACGCCTCGGGATTGTCGCGGATGGCCTTGATGTCGTGCATGTCGGGTCTGCGGGGTGGGCCTGACGAAAGCCCATCCCCTTAGAGCGCGTCGCGAGGGGCGCCAACCCCGGGCACATGATCCTGCCGGCGGCAGGGTTCGTGTCCCCTCCAGCAAGCTTACGCGGCTTGCGCGTCTTCCTTGCGCCGGCGCAACTCGATCAGGGCCACGCACCAGATCGAGATCTCGTAGAGCAGGCAGATCGGCAGGGCGAGCGAGATCATGCTGATCGGGTCGGGCGGCGTGATCACGGCCGCGACCAGGAACACCCCGACGATGGCGTAGCGCCGCCCGCCCGACAGCATCTTGGCCGTCACCAGCTCGGCCATGCCCAGCAGCGTCAGCACCACCGGCAGCTGGAAGCACAGGCCGAAGGCCAGGAGCAGGGTCTCCACCAGCGACATGTAGTCGGAGACCTTGGGCAGCAGCTCCACCGAGACGGTCCCCGCGCCGCCCAGGATCTGCTGGTTCAGCGAGAACCAGAGCACGAACGGCAGCATGACGAAGTAGACCAGGGCCGCGCCCATCGCGAACAGCAAAGGCGAGGCGATCAGGAACGGCAGGAAGGCCATCCGCTCGCGCCGGTAGAGGCCCGGCGCGACGAAGCGGTAGAGCTGCCAGGCCAGGATCGGGAAGGTGACGATCACCGCGCCGAACACGCTGAGCCGGACCTTGGTGAAGAACAGCTCCAGCGGCGCCGTCGTGACGAAGTGCGGCGCCGTTCCGGCCGCGGCCTTCTGGCTGAACAGCGCCCACAGCAGGGAGAGGCCGCCGTCCTTGCCGCCGGAGGCCTTCTGGGCGGCCACAAGGTTCGTGGCCACGGCGTAGGGGTGCAGCAGGAACTCGGTGATCGGCCTGGCGAAGATGAAGCAGGCCAGGAAGCCGACGATGATCGCCGCCGTGCAGATGATCAGCCGCTGGCGCAGCTCGACCAGGTGCTCCAGCAGCGGCGCGCGCGACGCCTCGATCTCGGCTTCGTCGTCGAGGGCGGTCAAGACGAGGCTCCGGCCTGCTTCGAGGGCCCCGCCTCGGCGGCGGGCGCATCGGCCGGCGCCTCGGCCGGCTGGGTCGGCGGCTCGGGCTCGGGCGCGCCCTCGATGCGCTCCGGCTCGGCCAGGGGCGTATAGGCTAACGGCGAATGCAGCGGAGTCTCGCTCGCCGACAGGCTGGCGTTGATGTCGTCGAACGTCGTGCGCACGTCGCCCAGCCCCGTGGCGTCGGCCGCCGCGCGCATCGGGTTGGCGCTGCGCAGGGCCTCGACCTCGCGGCGCAGCTCGTCGAGTTCGGACTGGCGCGCCAGTTCGTCGAAGCTGGCGCGGAACTCGGCCGCCATGCCGCGCATGCGGGCGATGAACTGCCCGACCTTTCGCATCAGGATGGGAAGGTCTTTGGGTCCCACGACCATCAGGGCCACGGCCCCGACGATCAGGAACTCGAACAGACGGCCTTCAGGAAACATGAGGCTCCGGAATCTGGCGCCTCGGCCCGGGCCGGGCGAGCGCGGTCAGCGGATCAGCGGACGATGGGGTCCTTCTCGGGCGTCGCCTGCGGCAGCGGTTTGGGCGCCTCGGGCTCGGTGTGCGGCTCGTCGCCCTTCAGCCCGTCGCGGAAGGCGCGGATGCCCTTGGCGGCGTCGCCCATGATGCTCGACAACTTGCCGCGCCCGCCGAAGACCAGGAGGACCAGCAGGCCCAGGATAAGCAGATGCCAGGGGCTGAGACTGCCCATGCAGAATTCTCCGTAGCGTTGGGCCCTGACACGCTTGCACGCCGGGCGTCCGTCGCGAGGCTATATAGGCTCCGGCGGCCGGTCGCGCCAACAATCGGTTGTCACACCTTCGGGCGTTCGACGTCCTCCAGCCCCTCCAGGAAGTCCTGGTGGAACTCCGGCGCCTCGTCCGCGTCCAGCGGATCCTCGTCGGGCGAAGCGGCGGCCGGATCGGGCACGGTGAAGTCCGCGGGCAGGTCCAGCGACAGGAGGCCCGCCGCCTTCATCTCCGCCGCGCCGGGCAGGTCCGAGAGGCTGGCGAGGCCGAAGTGCTCGAGGAAGCCGTCGGTGGTGCCGTAGGTCACCGGCCGCCCCGGCGTGCGCCGCCGGCCGCGCATGCGCACGAGGCCCAGCTCCAGCAGCACGTCCAGGGTGCCGCGGCTCGCCTGCACCCCCCTCACCTGCTCGATCTCGGCCCGGGTCACGGGCTGGTGGTAGGCGATGATCGCCAGCGTCTCCTGCGCCGCGCGCGAGAGGCGCCGCGGCTCCTCGCGCTCCTTGGTCATCAGGAAGGCGAGATCCTGGGCAGTCTGGAAGCGCCAGCGGCCGGCGACCTCGGCCAGCTCGACGCCGCGCCCCTCGTAACGCGCCTGCAGAGCGGCGAGGCCAGCGGCGATGTCGGCGCCTTCCGGCAGGCGTTCGGCCAGGTCCCTGGCGCTGAGCGGCTCGGCCGCGGCGAACAGCAGCGCCTCGATCATGCGTTCGGTCTCGGCCGCCTCGGTCATGGCCCGCTCACGCCGCGGCCTTGCGGGCGCGCAGGTAGATCTCGGCGAAGTGCTCGAGCTGGCGCGCCTCGAGGTCGCCCTCCTTCACCAGTTCCAGCGTCGCCGACAGGGTCGAGGCCAGGTACGAGGCGCGGGACGGGCCGGGACCCGGCCGCATGGGCGCGACCCCGGTCAGGGGCGTCCAGCGGTCGAGCTCGGGCAACAGGCCGCGCAGCCGCTCGCGCGCGTCGTCCAGCGGATAGGCCTGCGGCGGGATCGGCGTGTAGTGGCGCCCCCGCTCCTTGCGCCGCTGCTCGATGTAGGCGGCCATCAGGCCGTAGAGGTCGCCCTCGAAGCGGCTCGACGAGACGATCTTCACCGCCTGCGGATCGCCGCGCATGAAGACGTCGCGCTTCAGGACCGGCCCGGCCTGCAGCGTCTCGCCGGCCTTGCGCATGGCGTCCAGCTTGGCGAGGCGGAACGCCAGGTGCGCGGCCACCTCCTCGGCCGGCAGCTCGGCCTCGGCCGGCCGCTCTGGCTTGGGCAGCAGCAGGCGCGACTTCAGGTAGGCGAGCCAGGCGGCCATCACCAGGTAGTCGGCGGCGAGCGCGAAGCGGCGCTTTCGCGCCTCGCGCACGAACGCCAGGTACTGGTCGGCGAGCTTGGCCACCGACAGCTTCAGGAGGTCGACCTTCTGGCTGCGCGCCAGCGCCAGCAGCACGTGCAGGGGCCCTTCGTAGCCGTCGACGTCGACGATCAGGGCCTCGCCGTCGGCCGCGGCGTTGGCGGCGGCCTCGAAGTCCAGATCCGGCTGGAAGGTCGTGCTCATCAGGCGCTCATGGGAACCCGATTCTGGCGCGGACGCCCTGCCCGTTCTCGCGCCCGGTCAGCGCACGAAGCAGGACTTGCCGGCCGCCTTCAGCTTGTCGCACAGGGCGCTTGCCTCTTCCTTGGACGCGAACCCCGTGATGCTGGTGCGGTAGAGGACGCCGCCGTCGCGGGCCACCTGCTCGACGTGCTTGCCCTTGCCCGCCATGGCGGCCGGGGCGATGCGGGCGGCGTCGTTCCAGCCCTTGTCGGCCAGGCCCTGCGAGGAGAAGGCGCCGATCTGCACGTAGGCGCCGCCGGCGGCGGGGGCCGCGGGCCGGGCCGCCGGGACGGCCTTGGGCGCGGCGGGCTTCGGCGCCGGCGCCTTGGCCGCATTGTCGAGGATCG
>DASZQQ010000129.1:0-7681 GCA_035549595.1 Caulobacteraceae bacterium | reverse complement strand
CCCCTGGCGCCGCCGCCGACCGAGATCGCCGGGGCCGTCGCCTCGGCGAGGCCGGGCCTGCACGCGCGCCTCTCGATGCTGCTGGGCGACCTGACCGAGGGCCTGGGACCCGACCTGCCGGCCCTCGCCCGCGACGGCGGCTTCGTCGCCCCCGGCGTCTCGGCCGACCTCGACCAGGCGCGCGCGCTGCGCGACGACAGCCGGCGCGTGATCGCCGGCCTCGAGGCGCGGCTGCAGGCCGAGAGCGGCGTCGCCCTGAAGATCCGGCACAATGCGGTGCTCGGCTACTTCGTCGAGGCCACCGCCAAGCAGGCCGAGCCGCTGTTCCAGCCGCCGCTGTCGGCGACCTTCATCCACCGCCAGACCCTGGCCAACCAGGTGCGCTTCACCACCGTCGAGCTGGCGGAGCTCGACGCGAAGATCGCCCAGGCCGGGGAGCGGGCGCTGGCGATCGAGGGCGCGATCTTCGAGACCTGGCGCGAGGCCGCCCGCGCCGCCGCCGCCGAGATCCAGGCCGCCGCCGAGGGCCTCGCCCGGCTCGACGTGGCCGCGGCCCTGGCCGAATGGGCCGAGGATTGCGACGCCACGCGGCCCGTGGTCGACAGGTCCCTGGCCTTCCGCGCCGAGGGCGCGCGCCATCCGGTGGTCGAGGCGGCCGTGCGCCGGGCCGGCGAGGCCTTCACCCCCAACGACTGCGCCCTCGACGGCGCCGGCGAGGCGGGCCCGCGCCTGGCCATCGTCACCGGCCCGAACATGGCCGGCAAGTCGACCTTCCTGCGCCAGAATGCGCTGCTGGCGATCCTCGCCCAGGCGGGCTGCTACGTGCCCGCGCGCGCCCTGACCCTGGGCGCCGTCGATCGCCTGTTCAGCCGCGTCGGCGCCGGCGACGACCTCGCCCGCGGGCGTTCGACCTTCATGGCCGAGATGGTCGAGACCGCGGCGATCCTGACCCAGGCGACGCCGCGCTCGTTCGTGATCCTGGACGAGATCGGCCGGGGGACCGCCACCTACGACGGCCTCGCCATCGCCTGGGCCGCCGCCGAGGCGCTGCACGACGTCAACCGCTGCCGCGCCCTCTTCGCCACCCACTACCACGAGCTGGCGACCCTGGAGGAGCGGCTGGGCCACGTCGCCAACCTGTCGCTGAAGGCCAAGGAGTGGAACGGCGAGCTGGTGTTCCTGCACGAGGCTGGACCGGGGCCGGCCGACCGCAGCTACGGCGTGCAGGTGGCCAAGCTCGCCGGCGTGCCCCCGACCGTGGTCGCCCGCGCCCGCGAGGTGCTGGACCGGCTGGAGAGCCAGAAGACGGCCCACGCCGGCCTCGAAGACCTGCCCCTCTTCGCCGCAAGCGCCGCCCACACCGCCGCAGCCGCTCCCGCCGGCCCCAGCGAGGTCGACAGGGCCATCGCCGCCCTCGACCTGGACGGCATGAGCCCGCGCGAGGCGCTCGACGCCCTCTACCGGCTGAAGAGCCTGATCTAGCGAGCCCCCTCCCCCGCTCTTCCTCGCGCACGCGAGGACCCAGGCTTTTTCTGCAAGCCGCGACGCACTTCGATAAAACGCCTGGGTCCTCGCTTTCGCGAGGGAGAGCGGAAAGGGGACGTATCGTGCCGCGCTTCAAGGCCCTGATGGTCGACGTCGACGGGGTGGTCGTGCGCCGGCCGGACGGCAGGCGCTGGGATGCGGACATGCTCGCCGACCTCGGCGTCGATCCTGGGGCGCTGCAGGCGGCGTTCTTCCAGCCGCACTTCAAGACCATCGTCCTCGGCCAGGCGCCGATCGAGCCGCGCCTCGAGGGGGTCCTGGCGGCGATCGCGCCGCACGTGGCGACCGAGGCGATGCTGGCCTACTGGTTCGAGAAGGACGCGCACCTCGACCACGTGCTGCTGGACGACCTGGCCGCGCTGCGGGCCAGCGGCGTCGCGCTGCACCTGGCCACGGTCCAGGAGCACCGGCGCGCGGCCTGGCTCTGGGAGACCCTGGGCCTGAAGGACCGCTTCGACGGCCTGCACCACTCCGCCGCCGTCGGCCACGCCAAGCCGGACCTCGCCTACTACCGCGCCGTCGAGGCCCGCACCGGCTTCGCCCCGGCCGACCTCGTCCTCATCGACGACAGCGCCCGCAACGTCGAAGCCGCCCGCGCCGCCGGCTGGGGTGCTGCCTTCTGGTCGGGCGAGGAGCGCCTGGAGACGGTGCTGGCGCCGTTCCTCGGCTAGGGCTCACCCGATATCGTCAGCCCTGTCCGGACGAGGCGTACTCCTCCGCCAGCAGCGCGTAGAAGTACTCGTCCCACCACACGCCGCCTCCCCGGTGGAGCGCCTGACGGAAGTGGGCTTCGCGGCGCATGCCGAGCTTCTCCATGACACGCCAGGACGCCGTGTTCTGCGGCTGGCAGGTCGCGATCACGCGGTGGCAAGCCAGCGGCCCGAAGGCGAACGCGATCAGCGCGGCGGCGGCCTCGGTGGCGTAGCCGCGGCCCTGGCGGTCCGGCGCGATCGTCCAGCCGACCTCGTGCGTGGCGGGCTGGAACCACCGATGGAAGTTCATGTGGCCCACGAGCTGTCCCGTCTCCCGCTCGACCACCGCCACGGCCATGGCCGACGGGCGCTTGTGCGCGCGGATGAAGACCTGGACGCCCGCCTCGTCCAGCACGCCCTCGGGCAGCCAGCGTGTGACCTCGGCATCGGACAGGTAGCGATGCATCGCCGGCCCGTCCGCCCCCTCGAGCGGCCGCAGGTCGAGGCGCGGAGTCTGCAGACGCGTGAAGGGCGCCGCCACGGCTCGCGTCGGCCTCAGAACCACATGTCGCGCACGCAGCGGCCGTCGCGCGGCAGGTCCTTGAAGACGCCCAGGCCGTCGAAGTGGTCGACGGGGATCGTGGCCACCGCGTCGGGATCGTTGGCCAGGCGCAGGTTCACGGCCATGCGCCGGCGGCCGTCGGGGCCGGTCATGAGGCCCCGCCAATGGGTGACGCAGCCGCAGCCGGGGCAGAAGTTGAAGCTGAGCGGGGAGTCGGCCCGGCGGGTGAACGCGGTGGTCTCGCCGAAGGCATGCACGTCCTCGCCCTCGTGGCCGTAGATCCAGAGCACGCCGTAGCGCCGGCAGGCGGTGCAGTTGCAGGCCGTGGCGCCGTCCGGTTCGGCGTCGAAGCGCCAGGTGACGGCGCCGCAGAGACAGGAGCCTTCGATCATCGGAGCCTCACAGAGGACTGATCGGCGGCAGTAAGCGCCGAACGCTCGCCCGCGTGAAGGCCGTGCGCGGACATCGGCGGTCACGTTCGCTATATGAGGGCGATGCCGCCGCGCCTTCGCCCGACCCGACTCGAATACGTCGTCGACGCCCATCGCCTCAGGGCCCAGTTGTCGGCGGCGGCGCTGGACGCCATCGGCGACGAGGCCGAGCAGCGGCGCCGGGCGCTGGAGATCCTGAAGGCCGCCCTCTTCCGCGGCCGCATGATCGCCAAGGAGCGGCTGGAGGACGGCGCCGGCGGCGTCGAGACCGCGCGCCTGCTGTGCGGCGTCACCGACGAGGTGATCTCGGCGCTCTACGACTTCACCACCGTGCACGTGTTCCGCGCGCGCAACCCGACCGAGGGCGAGCGCCTGGCGCTGATGGCGGTCGGCGGCTACGGCCGCGGCGCGCTGGCGCCGTTCTCCGACATCGATCTCCTGTTCGTGCGGCCCTACAAGCAGACCGCCCACGCCGAGAGCGTGATCGAGTACATGCTCTACGCCCTCTGGGACCTGGGCTTCAAAGTCGGCCACGCGTCCCGGACCATCGACGAGTGCGTGAAGCTCTCGCGCGAGGACATCACCATCCGCACCTCGATCCTGGAGGCGCGGCGCCTGACCGGGGACGAGACCCTGGCGGCGACGTTGAAGCGGCGCTTCCGCGACGAGGTGGTCAAGGGCACCGGCGCCGAGTTCGTCGCCGCCAAGCTGAAGGAGCGTGACGAGCGCCACGCCCGGGCCGGGGCCAGCCGCTTCCTGGTCGAGCCCAACGTCAAGGAGGGCAAGGGCGGGCTGCGCGACCTGCACACCCTGTTCTGGATCGCCCAGTACCTGCACCCGGCCGACGGGGTCGAGGCGGTGATGCGGATGGACCTCTTCACCGGCCGCGAGGTGCGCGCCTTCATCCGCGCCTTCGACTTCCTGGAGGCGGTGCGCGCCCACCTGCACTTCGCCACGGGGCGGCCCGAGGAGCGCCTGACCTTCGACCTGCAGCCCGAGGTCGCCCGGCGAATGGGCTACAACGACCGCCCGCGCGCCGGCGGCGACAACACCCCGGCGGTGGAGCGGTTCATGCGCCGCTACTTCCTGATCGCCAAGGAGGTGGGGACGCTCACCCGCGCCTTCTCGGCAAAGCTGGAGGCCGAGCACCTGAAGTCGGCGCCGCGGGGCCTGTCGCGCTTCCTGCCGGGCCGCACGACCCAGGCCAAGCCGATCGACACCAAGGGCTTCCATCTCGAGGGCCGGCGCCTGTCGGTGGACGGGCCGGAGGTGTTCGAGGCCGATCCGGTCAACCTGATCCGCCTGTTCCGCATCGCCGACCAGCGCGACCTCGACCTGCACCCGGACGCGTTCACGGCAGTCACCCGCTCGCTGGCGCTGATCACCTCGAAGGTGCGGCGCGACCCGGCGGCGGCCAGGGCTTTCCTCGACATCCTGGCGCGCGGCCGCAACACGGCGCGCACCCTGGAGCTGATGAACGAGGCCGGGGTGCTGGGCCGCTTCATCCCCGAGTTCGGCCGCATCGTCGCCCAGATGCAGTTCAACATGTACCACTCGTACACGGTGGACGAGCACACGCTCAGGGCCGTCGCCGTGATCGCCGACATCGCCCAGGGACGCCTGGCCGAGGACCACCCGCTCAGCCACTCGATCATGCCGCTGATCAAGGACCGCGAGGCCCTGTTCCTGGCCATGCTGCTGCACGACACCGGCAAGGGCGGGGCCGGCGGCCAGGAGAAGGCCGGCGCCCGCGCCGCGCGCCAGGCCTGCGAGCGCCTGGGCCTGGAGCGGCACAAGATCGAGCTCGTCGCCTGGCTGGTCGAGCACCACCTGGTCATGAGCGACTTCGCCCAGAAGCGCGACGTCGCCGACCCGGCCACCGTGGCCGCCTTCGCCCGCATCGTCGAGGACCCCGAGCGCCTGCGCCTGCTGCTGATCCTGACGGTGGCCGACATCCGCGCGGTGGGACCGGGCGTGTGGAACGGCTGGAAGGGCCAGCTGATGCGCGAGCTCTACGGCGCCACCGAGACCATCTTCCGCGGCGGACGCATGAGCGACGCGGCCGGCATCGCCCGGCGGCGGCAGGAGGCGATCGCCTACGACGCCCGCACCGCCCTCGTCGCCGCCGATCCCGAGGCGCGCGCCTGGGCGACCTCGATGGAGGACGCCTACTTCGTCGCCTTCCCGGCGGAGGAGCAGCGCGCGCACCGGGCCCTGGCCCGCCGCGCCGAGGCCACCGGCGGGGCCGCCGCCGAGGCCCGCATCCGCGCCGACCGCAACGCCGCGGAGATCGTCGTCTCCGCCCCCGACCGGCGGGGCCTGTTCGCCGACCTCGCGCTCGCCATCTCGAGCCTCGGCGGCAATGTCGTCGGCGCGCGCATCTTCACCAGCGCCGCCGGCCAGGCGCTGGACGTCTTCTATGTGCAGGACGCCTCGGGCGGACCGTTCGGCGCCGACGCCGAACGCGCGCTCACCCGCCTGGCCGAGGCGCTGGAGCGGGCCGGCCGCGGCGAGCCGATCGGCCTGGAGCCGCGCCGGGGCCCGGACCTCGGCCGCGCCGGCGCCTTCGCCATCTCGCCCAGCGTCGCCTTCGACAACGACGCCAGCCATGGCGCCACGGTCGTCGAGGCCTCGGGCCGCGACCGGCCGGGCCTGCTGGAGGCGCTGGCGCGCACGCTCTCGGAGAGCGACCTCTCGATTCAGTCGGCGCACGTCGACAACTACGGCGAACGGGCCGTCGACGCCTTCTACGTGGTCACCGCCGAGGGTGCGAAGCTGACCGAGGCGCGCCGCATGGCCGCCATCCGCGCGCGCCTCACCGAGGTCCTGACCGCCGGCGAAGCCCAGTCCGCCCGCCGCCTCCCCAAGGCCCGCGCCAGCGTCGCGCGGTAGGGGGAAACGCTCCTCTACTCTGTCTGCAATGTCCCCCGGCCCCGAGCCGGGGGGACGGCAGACGAAGGGGAAAGTTGGTCAGGGTCTTTCGGCATCCGCTGAGGCCGCCAGGGACATTTCCCCCTTCGTCGCCCGCCTCGCTGCGCTCGGCGTTGGCGACACTTCCCCCGGAGGGGGAAGAGCAACGTTGGCGTGACGTCCTCAGAGAAACGCAGTAGAACAATCTGCGAACCTGGAGACGCCATGGCCGCCCGCACCGGAAGCGCCGACCTGCCCCTGCACGGGGGCCGCGTGCCCAGGTGGCTGGCCGACCGCATGACGCGGCTGGGGACGGTGATCGCCGAGGCGATCGTGCACCACTACGGCCGCGACGAGCTGCTGCGGCGCCTGGCGCATCCGTTCTGGTTCCAGTCCTTCGGCGCGGTGATGGGGATGGACTGGCACTCCTCGGGCATCACCACCAGCGTGCTGGGCGCCCTGAAACGGGGGCTCAATCCC
Source organism: Caulobacteraceae bacterium (assembly GCA_035549595.1). GTDB lineage: Bacteria > Pseudomonadota > Alphaproteobacteria > Caulobacterales > Caulobacteraceae > Acaudatibacter. Next base: position 1,061 of record DASZQQ010000129.1, on the reverse strand, counting down.
CTGGCCGGCGAGCTCGGCCTGACCGTCTGCGGCGGCCGCGGCAGGCACTCGCGGGCGACGCCGCGCGAACTGCTGGCGGTCGGCGAGCGCACGGGGGTCGACGGCGCGGCGCTGGCCAAGGCGAGCCGCCTCGTCGCCAAGGTCGACACGGCCGGGATCCAGGACGGCTTCGACCTCTATCTGCACGGCTTCATCGTCAGCGACGACGGCCGCTGGGTGGTGGTGCAGCAGGGCATGAACGGCGGGGCGCGGCAGGCGCGCCGCTACCACTGGCTGTCGGAGGGCCTCGAAAGCTTCGTCGAGGCGCCGCACGCGGCCATCGAGGGGCCCGGCCAGGGGACGATCGTCAACCTCACCGACCGCCGCGCCGCGGCCTCGCGGACCGCGCAGCTGGGCCTCCTGGCCGACCTGACGCCCGACGCCATCGGCCGCGAGTACGCGCGCCTGACGGCCAGACCTGCCAAGCCGGCCGAGCCGGAGGCGCAGCTCGATCTGCCGCATCTCGTCCTGCCGGACCACCACGACGTGCGCGCCGAGGACGTGGTCGTGCGGCGCCTGCACGGCGCCCTCGCCGCCGCGGCCGAGCAGGGGCCGCAGGACTTCCAGGACCTGCTCGAGGTCCCCGGCGTCGGCGCGCGCACGGTGCTGGCGCTGGCCATGGTGGCCGAGGTGATGCACGGCGCCCCGTGCCGGTTCAGCGACCCGGCGCGGTTCTCGCTCGCCCACGGCGGCAAGGACCGCCACCCGTTTCCGGTGCCGACCAGGGTGTTCGACGAGACCATCCGCGTCCTGAAGTCGGCCGTGACCCAGGCCAGGCTCGGCCAGGACGAGCGCCTGGACGCCCTGAAGCGCCTCGACGCCCAGGCGCGCCGGCTGGAGCGGGTCGCAGAAGGCCCTTCGCTCGAGGCCGTGCTCGCCGAGGAGCGCCGCCGCTCGCCCGAGTACGGCGGCCGCAGCGTGTTCGGCTGGGAGGCGGACATCGCCGCGAAGCGCGGGGCCTGATCCAGCCCGGGGACATGTTCCGCGAGGAACGTGTCCCCTCCAGCGAGATGCACGTTCTT
>DASZQQ010000128.1:0-9371 GCA_035549595.1 Caulobacteraceae bacterium | reverse complement strand
AATAGGCCAGGCTGGCCGCGCGCACGCCCTCCAGGTTGCCGCCGTAGGGGGCGAGCGTCAGGTAGAGGGCGAGGATCTGGCGCTTCGAAAAGCGCGCCTCGAGCTGAACCGCCCGCAGCATCTCGACCACCTTGGCCAGATAGCTGCGCGGGTGCGGCTCGAGCAGCCGCGCCGTCTGCATGGTCAGGGTCGAGGCGCCCGACGACACATGCCCGTGGACCAGGGCCGAGGCCGCGGCCCGCAGCACCGCGAAGGGGTCGACGCCGAGGTGGGCGCCGAAGTGCTGGTCCTCGATCCGCACGACGCGAGCCAGGAACACAGGGTCGGTCCTCGCCAGGTCCGCGCGGATGCGCCAGCGGCCGTTCTCGACCGGCAGGGCGCGCAGCCAGGCCCCGCGCCGGTCCAGCGCCACGGGACTGGACCGCTCGGCCCGCGACAGGTCCGGCGGGAAGGCCGCGTCGAGGCCGAGCGCCGCCACCTGCGCTGCCAGCAGCGCCATCAGGCCGATCACCAGCCGGGGGATGAGGGCGGGACCCGTCATGGCTTGAGCCAATGTCGCACTCAACGCGTCCGCGCGGGTTCGCGCGACCCTCCCTCAAGCCCCCGGCGCGACCACCAGCCGGCCGGCCGACGAATGGCCGAAGATGGCGGCGTGGTACATGTCGATCGCCTCGGCCCCCGGCAGGAAGAAGTCGCCCGGCGTCACCGCCCGCGCCACATAGGCGAAGGCGAAGCCGCTGTTGCCGGGCAGGCTCATCGCCGCCACGAAGCGGTCGTCGCGCGCCTCCTGCACGCTGGCCGTGGTCAGCTTGCCGAGGAACTTGAACGGCCCCGACTGAGCGTCGTCCGGACCGAGGGTGGTCTCGATCTCGAACCCGGCCGGCAGCGGGTCGTCCACGGCCAGCGCCGTGGTCTGGCCGCGCGAGGAGTGGCCCGAGACCAGCACGATCACCCGCTCGCCCTGCTTGATCGAGCTCAGGTTCACCGGCGCGCCCGACATCGAGTAGTAGGTCTTGGACACGCTGAGCCCTGCGGTCTCCGCCGGCGGGATGGCCAGCGGCGTGCCGCGCACCGTGACGGTGCGCCAGAGCGCCCCGCTGCGATTGACGAAGCGGGCGCTGGCCAGGTGGCCGACCGCCCACACAGGGGTCCCGGTGGTGGTGGGCATGGCGGTGACGCCGCTGGCGTCGACGCGGATCGGCCCGGCCGCCTTCATCATGAAGTGCGCCGCGCGCAGCAGCGCCGCCGCCTCCTGGGTGTTGAGCGCCCCCGGATCCTTGACCGCCCCGTCGAGGCGCGTCTGCAGGCTGCGGGCGACCTCGACGTCGCCGGCCTCGTAGGCCAGCGCGATCACGGCCCCGAGGTCGCGCAGCGGGCTCTGGTACCAGTCCTGGTCGTCGACGAAGAAGATCGGGCCGATCTGCAGCAGCTGGCGCTTGTAGCCGACGGCCTGGGCCGCCTGCAGGAAGGCGTCGTGGGCGCGGGCGTGGTCGCCCATCAGCGCGAGGCCCGCGGCGATCTGGGCCTTGGCCAGTGGCGAGGGCTCGTTCTTCAGGTTGACGTCGTGCCACCAGCGCAGGCGGGCGAGGTCGCCGCGCCCGGCCTTGGCCAGGACGTAGAGCGCATAGGCCGAGGCGCGCGAGCGCATGCGGTCGGTGGCCGCCTTCGACGCTTCCTTCGAGCCGCCCCACCACTCCGGATACTCCAGGCGGTAGGCGACCGAGGCGAAGCCGTCCGGCCGGCTGATCTGGCGCATGGCCGAGAGGGCCTTGTCGACCGCCTCGTCCGGCACCGGGGCGCCCGCCGCCCTGGCCTCGATCAGGAAGTCGGTGGCGTTGGCCCCGAGCCAGGCGTCGGCCTCGCCGTCGCCGACCCGCCAGAGGCCGAAGGCCCCGTCCAGGGTCTGGCGGTCCAGCAGCTTGCCGACCGCGTCGTTGAAGCCGCGGCGGATCGCCGGGTCGTTCGAGAACTGCGCGGCGTAGAGCAGCGGATAGGCGGTCGAGACCAGCTGCTCGGTGCAGCCGTACGGGTAGCGGTAGAGGTTCGAGGCGATCGGCGTCGGGTCGAAGCCTTTGAACGGCGAGTAGCTGACCTCCATGGTCACGTCGCCGGCCGCCAGGCCCGAGAGCAGGCTCGCCGGCGGCGTCCAGGCCTCGCCGGGCTGCTGCAGCTCCACCGTCGCCCGGGTCGTCGGGCCCCAGCCGAGCCGGGTCTGGATGTCGTAGTCCTTGGCCGTCTGGAAGCCCGGACCGGAGACCTTGAAGCCGATCTTGCCGATGCCGGTGTGGTCCGGCGCGGCGAACGGGATGTGCTCGGCCAGGCGCAGGCCTACGGCCAACTGGTAGGCCTTGCGGAACACCATGGAGATGCCGTTGGTGGCCCAGGTCTCCAGCGCATAGACGCCGGCCCTGCCCTCGACATTGTGCAGCTCGAGCGTGGCGAAGGCCTTGTCGCCCGGCGAGATGAAGCGCGGCAGGTTGAGGTCGGCGACCACCGGCTCGCGCACCTTCATCGGCTTGGAGCCGGAGCCGACGGCGCCGTCGGTCCAGGCCACGGCCATGATCCGCACCTCGCCGTTGAACGCCGCGGCCGGCAGCTTGACGGTGGCGCGGCCGTCGAGGCCGGTCTCCACGACGCCGGACCACAGCGCGACGGTCTTGACCGGGGTCACGGTCAGCCCCTCCCCGCCCAGCTCGTCGCCGCCGAAGTTGACGTTGGCCGGCGCCCCCAGGTTCGGGTCGAGCAGGCGGCCGTAGTCGTCGCGGTAGTCGACGGTCAGGGCGCGCTTGCCGAAGTACCACTTCACCGGGTCGGGGCTCTCGAACCTGGTCAGGGCCAGGATGCCCTGGTCCACCGCCGCGACGGTGACATGGGCGGTCTGGCCGAAGCCGAGGCCGCGCACCTGCAGCGGCACGTCCACCGGAGCCTTGGAGTCGATCTTGGCCGGCGTGCCGATGTCGACCGTCAGCTTGCGGCCCTTCGGCTCGAGCGGGATGTAGATCAGGCCGAGCGCGCGCCGCGGCTTGGGCGAGGCGACCGGGTCGCGCGGCTGGATCACGCTGATCAGCACATAGGCCCCGCCGCCCCAGGCGGCGCTGGTCTTCAGGCGGATGACGCCGCCCTTCTCGCCGACCTGTGTGGTCTTCAGGTCGATCAGGCGGTCGGTGGCGACCGCGGCCTGCACCTCGCCGGCGTAGGGCGGCTTGATGGCGATCTCGACCGTGTCGCCCTGATCGTAGGTCCTGGTCCCGGCGCTGACGCGCACCATGTCGGGCGCCTCGACGTCCTCGGCGGGCGAGCCCCAGCCGGCGGAGAAGCGGCGCGTGAGCGTCACGCCGTCCGGCCCGGTCAGCTCCAGCCGGTAGTCGCCCCAGCCGAGCTTGCGGTTGATCCGCGCCGCGCCGCCGGCCGGTATGGCCAGCGTCCCCTTGGCGATGACCACGTCGCGGCTGGTGCGCCGCCACTGCCATTTGCCGTCCTGCTGGAACCAGTCGTAGCTCCAGTTCTCGGTGATCAGCTGGTAGCCGACCTGGGCGCCGACCTGCTGGCCCTGGGCGTTGACGGCGATGACGTCGAGGCTGACCGGCGGGGCGTTCTGGCCCTGGGCCTGGCCCTCCTGCACCTTCACGCCGAGGTACATCGGCCGGGTGCGGACCTTCAGGTTGACGCCCTCGCGCACCGGCCGGCCGCCCGGTTCGAACACCGAGGCGGTGACCTGGGCGACGAGCGGGTCGGTGGTGTCGCCGGCCTCCGTGCTGGCGAACGCCAGGCTGGCGTGGCCTGCGCCGTCCGTGACGGTGGTGCCGAGCTCGACGAACTTCTCGGCGAACGGGTTCTTCTCGTCCGTCCACTCGTAGTCCGGAAACTGCGGGAACGGGTTGGGGTCGGCTTTCAGCCGCGCCTCGCCCTGGGTCTGCAGGCCCGCGCCGATGGCGCCGTAGAGGAAGTTGGCGCTGACGTCGACCGACCGGGTCTCACCGGCGACGACGGGGTTGTCCTTGTGCGCCTCGGTGGTCACGGCCAGGCGCTGGGGCACGAAGTCCTCGACCGAGAACGACATCGTCCCGGACGCATGGTCGAGGCCGTCGACGTGCAGCTCGGCGCTCCAGCGTCCGCGCGGCGCGCTCCTCGGCAGCTCGACGTCGTCGGTGACCGCGCCCTTGTCGGCCTTGGCGAACGGATAGCGCTTGAACTCGACCCCCGAGGGCCGCTTGACGACGATGTAGCCCTTGCGGTCGCTGATCGCCCGGGCCTCCAGGTCGCGCACCAGGGCCACCAGGCGCACCGTCTCGCCAGGCCGGTAGATGCCGCGGTCGGCGTAGAGGTAGCCGTCGACGGCGGTGTCGGGGGTGCGGCCGGCCGTGGCGTCCTCGCCCGGCTGGCGACCGCCCACCGCCTGCTTGGACAGGTCCACGGGCGAGCGGCCGAGGTCGAGCACCGCCAGGTCGCCGGCCGAGCCGTAGGCCATGACCATCTTGGCGGTCTGCGAGCCCTCGCCCTCCAGCAGGCTGTGGGCGAAGGTCGCCCGGCCGGACGCATCCGTGCGCGTCACCGCCAGGTCCTCGCCGTTCTGCGCCACCAGCGAGACGGTCAGGCCCGGCATAACCTTGGCGGTCTTCAGCGAGCGGACGACCACGTCGAGCCCGCCCTGGCCGGTGTAGGACGACAGGGCCATGTCGGTGAACATCACCCAGCGGCGCGCCTGCGCCGGGGTCACGCCCTCGTTCTGGCCCTTCGCGCTGGTGTCGCGCCCGCCCGAGGCGTCGCGCGCCTTCACCACATAGCCGCCCGGCTTCATCTCCTTCAGCACCGCGCCCAGGGGGAAGACGGTGGTCAGCTTGGCGGCCGGGTCGCCCTTGACGTCGACCGTGCCCTTCCAGACCAGCTTGCCCTCTTCGTCGGGGCTGTCCTCGCCGTAGTCCTCCGGATAGTCGCCCTCGCCCGTGGGGGTGGGGGCCGAGATCGACTTCCTGACCAGGTTGCGGTCCGGCACGCGCCAGACCTCGACCGCCAGCTTGGTGACGTTGATGGTCTCGATGCCGATGCCGTCGGACTCCTCGCGCGGCAGGATCACGCCGGTGCCGGCGAAGCCGACGTAGGGCGGCTTCTCGCCGAAGGTGAAGTCGACGTCGGCGTTGTCGGCCAGGGTCTCGCCGCCGGCCGCCGGCAGGCCCTTCAGCAAGGTCACGCGCCGGTCGGCGAAGCCGACGCCGGCGATGCACAGCTCGTCGCCCCTGGCGCTGACCGCCGGGGCGTGGCCGAGGTCGGGCGAGACCATGACGAAGTCGGCGTAGGACTTCGAGGCGTCGAGCCCGCGGGTCATCTCGATGCAGGCCTGGGGCTGGGGCCCGGAAGTGTCGAGGCGCGTCTTCCAGACCGCGAAGCCCTCCGGCTTCGGAATGCCGCGGCGCGGAGCGCCCGCCGACCGCGGATGGCCGAACATCGCCCAGACGCTGGCCGGTTCGGCGCCGGGACCGGCGTGCCGCCGGAACGCCCCGTCTAGGCCCTTGGCCAGGAGGAACCCGCCGCCAAAACTCACCACCACCGCGGCGACGACCACGGCGATCAGATTGCGGTTCATTGTCCAGGCCCCTTCGAGGGAACGACGCCCACGCGGAAGGGATGGAAGCCTAACCGTCCGGGGCGGTCAATTGACCGAACGCCGGTATTCCCCGGCATGGGCCGCACAGACCCTGTGCGCAGCTGTGCGCGATCAGGCGCCCCGAGGCCTCACAAGGACGTTCCGGTTCCCGCCATTGCCGGGCGCGCGCGGCGCAGATAGCGTGCCCGCAAAAGGCCGGGCCAGGGGGCCGGCGCTTCCAAAATCGCGAGAGAAACACGTCAGATGGCAAACCCCACCGTCACCGGGCTCGGGCGCATCTTCCTGCGAAAATCGGTGGCCCAGATCCAGACCGAGCATGCGCACGGCGAACTGAAGCGTTCGCTTGGCGCGCTGAACCTGGTCCTCCTGGGCATCGGCTGCATCATCGGCACCGGCATCTTCGTCCTGACCGGGCGCGCCGCCGCCCAGTTCGCAGGCCCGGGGATCATGATCTCCTTCGTCATCACCGGCACGCTCTGCGCCCTGGTGGCGCTATGCTACGCCGAGCTGGCGTCGGTGCTGCCGGTGTCGGGCTCGGCCTATTCCTACTCCTACGCCTCCATGGGCGAGGGGGTGGCCTGGATCATGGGCCTGCTGCTGCTGCTCGAGTACGGCCTCGCCGCCTCGACGGTGGCGGTCGGCTGGTCCGGCTACCTGACCAGCCTCCTGGGCGACAACCTCGGCATCCACATCCCCGCCGCCCTGACCGCGGCGCCGGGGGTGCTGGTCAAGGACGCCCATGGGGCGGTGATCGCCACCGGGATCATGAACCTGCCGGCGATCATCGGCATCCTGGCGGTGACCGCCCTGCTGGTGATCGGCGTTTCGGAGTCGGCGACGGTCAACAACATCGTCGTGGCGATCAAGCTGACGGTGGTTATCGCCTTCATCGTCATCGGCTCGTTCTACGTCGACGCCCACCACTGGTCGCCGCTCGTGCCGGCCGAGATTCCGGCGAGACCCGCGGGGACTCCGATGGACCTCGGCTCGCAGATCTGGCGCGCCGTCGTCGGCGTGATCACAGGCGATACGACCTACAAGTACGGCCTGGGCGGCGTCATTCACGGCGCGGCGGTGATCTTCTTCGCCTACCTCGGCTTCGAGGCGGTCTCCACGGCCGGGGCGGAGGCGAAGAACCCGTCCAAGGACATGCCGATCGGCATCCTCGGCGCCCTGATCATCTGCACGGTCCTCTACATCCTGACCTCGGGCGTGCTGGTGGGCATCGTGCCCTACGCCTCGCTCGACAACCCGGCCCCGATCGCCACCGCGGTCAATCAGATCGGCCTGCCCTGGTTCGCCATCCTGGTGAAGCTGGGCGCGATCGCCGGCCTGTCGTCGGTGATGCTGGTGCTGCTCTACGGCCAGACCCGCATCTTCTACACCATGAGCCACGACGGCCTGCTGCCCGCCGCGCTCGCCCAGGTTCACAAGCGCTTCAAGACGCCGTGGATCAACACGATCATCGTCGGGATCGCCGCGGCCGCCGCCGCGGGGTTCAAGTCGCTCGACGACCTGGCCGACCTGTCGAACGTCGGCTCGCTGGCCGCCTTCGCCATCGTCTGCGCCACGGTGATCTACCTGCGCATCCACGCGCCGAAGCTGGAGCGGCCGTTCAGGACGCCGGTGTTCTGGCTGACTGGCGGCCTTGCGATCGTGATGTGCATGATGCTGCTGCTGAGCCTGTTCTCCAACCACAAGTCGCGGGACTTCTTCCTCGTCTATCTCGGCCTCGGCGTGCTGGTCTACTTCGCCTACGGCATGTGGTTCGCCAAGCTCGGCCGCGTCCAGCCGCCCGTCGAGGGCCACGAAGCCTCGCCGATGGAGCTGCCGCATCGCGAGGGCTGAGGCCGGCGCGCGGCGGGGTGGGGCCGTGAGCGGGGCGCGGCGGGCCTTCGGGCTCTCCTTCACCCTCGCCGCCTCGGCGGCGGTCCTGGGGCTGTCGGGCTGCGACGACCCGCGGCGCGGCTGGGCCGCACCGGCGCCCACCCGCTTCTGCGTCAACGGGTTCGGCCGCCGGACGGCCGACGCCGACTGCCCGTCCGGGCCCGCGCGGATCGGGGGCGGCGGCGCGAACTGGGTCTACGTCCGCTCGGGCGGCCACGTGCCCTCGGTCGGGGAGCCGATGGTCGGCGGCCGCTCGGCGCCCGAGCCCGGGGTCAGCTACCGCTCCGCCCCCGTCGCCCGGGGCGGCTTCGGCGGCACGGGCATGCGCTTCTTCGGCGGCCGGTTCGGAGGCTTCGGCGAATAGTGCAGAGGGTTCCCCTGCCCCCGCGGCGGGACTGGCGCGACAAGGTCGAGGCGCTGGGCCTCGCCTGGCACACCGCCGGCGGCGAGCCCTACTGGAACGAGGCGGCCTACTACCGCTTCACGGCCCGCGAGATCGACGAGATCGAGGCGGCGAGCGCCGAGCTCTACCGATTGTGCGTCATCGCGGGCGACCACATCGTGGACAACGGCCTTCTCGGCCGCTGCGGCGTGCCGGAGCCGGCCTGGGACCTGGTGCGCGAGGCCTGGGCCGCCGAGCCGCCGGCCCTGAACCACGGCCGCTTCGACCTGGGCTACGATGGCCGCTCTCCGCCGAAGCTGTTCGAGTTCAACTGCGATACGCCCACCGCCCTTCTCGAGGCGGCGGTCGTCCAGTGGGACTGGAAGGAGGAGGTCGCCCCCGACCTCGACCAGTTCAACGGCCTGCACGACGCGCTGGTGGCGCGCTGGCGCGAGATCGCGCCGCGCCTGCCCGGGCCGCGCGTCTGCTTCGCCCACTTCGCCGACGCCGCGGGCGAGGACACGGTGACGACGGCCTACCTGCGCGACACCGCCCGGCTGGCCGGGCTCGACACCGGCCAGATCCTGATGGGCGACATAGGCTGGCGCGAGGCCGACCGCCGGTTCGTCGATCTCGACGGCCGCCCGATCGACACCCTTTTCCACCTCTATCCCTGGGAGTGGCTGCTGGCCGAGCCGTTCGGCGCGCATGTCGGCGACTGCGGCGGCATGGCCTGGATCGAGCCGGTCTGGAAGCTGGTCTGGAGCAGCAAGGCCCTGCTGCCGATCCTGTGGGAACTGTTTCCCGGACACCCGAACCTTCTGCCCGCCAGCTTCGAGCCGCTCGCAGGCGACCATGTGAAGAAGCCGCTGTTCGGCCGCGAGGGCGCCAACGTTGAGGTGGTGCGGGGCGGACGGACGGTGGCGTCGAACGCGGGGCCGTACGGCGCGGCGGGCTTCGTCTGGCAGGGGCTCTACCGCCTGCCGGACTTCGACGGCGCGCACCCCGTGATCGGCAGCTGGGTGGTCGATGGCGCGCCGGTCGGCATCGGCGTCCGTGAAGGCAGCCTCATCACCGGCAACACGGCGCGCTTCGCGCCGCACGCCTTCGAGCCCCGGTGACGCACCGCGAGCGCGCCAGGGCGTCGCAGCGGCGGACGGAGTAAACGCGCCTTAACCCTCTTGGCCGAAAACGGGTCGCTTCGGTTTCCAGGGGTTCTGAGTCGATGGCGAGGGTGGCGCGGCGAACCGGCTTCGGCCTGGCCTGGGACGTCGCCCGGCTGGCCTGGCGGCACGACAGCGTCGCGCGCTTCCGCGGCGGGGTCACGGCCGTGGTCGGCGTCGGCCTCGTCCTGGCGCTGGCCACCTACAACGCCGCCGACCCCAGCTTCGACGCCGCCGCCGACGGCCGCCCGCACAACCTGCTGGGCGGCGCGGGGGCCGACCTCGCCGACATCGCCAACCAGCTGCTGGGCGTCTCGGCCTGGGGCGTGGCCGTGAT
>DASZQQ010000127.1:0-4683 GCA_035549595.1 Caulobacteraceae bacterium | reverse complement strand
CGAGGCGCTTTCGAAGCTCGACGCGGCCGGCGTCCCGGCGGCCCCGGCCCTGACCGCGCCGGAAACCTATGCCGACGCCTTCCTGGCCGAGAACCACTACCTGGAGACCTATCCCCACCCGAGGGGCCAGGTCATGGGCGCCTCCGGCTACGCCCGCTTCGGCCGCACGCCGGCCGGCTTTCCGCATCCGGCGCCGCTGCTGGCCCAGCACAGCCTCGAGGTGCTGCGCGACTACGGGATCGCCGAGGACCGCATCGCCGCCCTGGTCGACAGCGGCGCCGTCATCCAGGCCTGAGCCGGCCGCCGCGCCCGCGCCGCCGGCCTACCGCCTGACCGCCTCGAACGTCAGCACCCGGTCGTCGGACCGGGGCCCACGCCGGCGGTCGTAGCCGCCCACCACCGAGACGTCCGAGAAGCCGGCCGCCTCCAGGGTCAGGCGGAACTCCTCCAGGCCCCAGTAGCGCTGGGCCATCGGCTCCATGTGCGTCTCCACCAGGCGGTTGTCGCGCCAGCGCTCGTAGCGGAGCATGGCCTCGGCCCGCTGGCCCAGCCAGTCGGTCTTCGTGCGCGCCCCCTCGATCGTGAGGAGATCGCCGTTCTCGGCCGTCCAGCGCCGGCGGTCGTCGCCGTGGTGGGCGAGGAAGCCCAGGCCCTGGATGTCGAGCACCACCACCCCGCCCGGCTCCAGCGCCTCACGCAAGCGCCTCAGCACCGCCTTGGCCGTGTCGAGATCGTCGATCAGGGTGAAGGTCCCGACCGGGATCAGGATCGCGCCGAACGCGCGGTCGTAGCGGAAGTCCTCGAAGCGCTGCTGGCTGAGGTGAGGCGACAGCCCGCGCGCCTCGCAGCGCGCGCGGCACCGCTCCAGCATGTCCGGGCTCTGGTCGAACCCGGTCATGTCGTGACCGGCCTCCAGGAACGGCACGAGCGTGCGGCCGGTGCCGCAGGCCGGCTCCAGGATCGGGCGGCCGAAGCCCTTGAAGCGTTCGAGGTGGAAGCGGGTGTCTGGCAGGGCGCCGAACGGCTTGTCGATGTCGTAGATCTCCGCGGCCAGGGCGCCATAGCGGTTGGTCGCGGTCGGTGAATTGCCGAGCATGAAGGTCTCACAGGATCGCGCGCCGACGGTGGGGCGGTCAGAGCCCCCGTGGGTCGCGTCGCATGGAAAGGGTCGCGTCCGGGGCGCCGGACGCGTCTGGATGCCTGCGTGTTTGGAACGCGGCGCTTATGCGCGAGCTAGGCCTTCATGGTGTCGGCGAGGCTAGACGCCCGAAGGACCGGCGCCAAGCTCCCGCGTCGGCGCGGTGCGGGTCTCGCGTTCCGCCGGATCCCGCTATTGAGCGGACTGCGTCGGGTCCTCCGACACCTGGACCAGCATCTTGCCGAAGTTGTCGCCGCGCAGCATTTCGGCGAAACAGCGCGGGACGGCCTCGAGGCCCTGGCGGATGTCCTCGCGATACTTCACCTGTCCCGACGCCACCAGCGGCGCGACCTCGGCCAGGAAGACGTCGTGGTGGCTGGCCGCGTAGTCGCCGACGAACAGGTCGCGCACGCTCACGCCCCGGGCCTCGAAGACCGGCTGGCCGCGCCGCATCATGGCGGCTCGCGCGTCCTCGCCCGGCGCGTCGCCATAGTGGGCGATGAGGCCGCAGATCGTCATCCGCGCGCGCGGATTGAACAGCGGCAGCACCGCGTCGAACACCGCCCCGCCGACGTTCTCGAAGTAGACGTCGATGCCGCGGGGGCAGGCCGCCGCCAGGTCGGCCGGCAGGGTCGGCGACAGGTGCGAGACGCAGGCGTCGAAGCCCAGTTCCTCGACCACGTAGCGGCACTTCTTCTCGGCGCCCGCGATGCCGACCACGCGGCAGCCGCGCACCCTGGCCAGCTGGCCGACGATCTGGCCGACGCCGCCCGATGCGGCGGAGACGACGACCGTCTCCCCCGCCTTCGGCTCGGCCATCACGATCAGGCCGGCGTAGGCGGTCAGGCCCAGCATGCCCAGCACGCCGACCGCCTGCGAGATCTTGCCCTGCGCCGGGTCGAGCCTGCGCGGGACCATGTAGCCGGGCCGCGGCACGCCCTCGCCCATCAGGCCGTACTCGGCCCAGCCGTTGGTGTTGAAGACGAAGTCGCCGGGCGCGAAGCCCGCCATCCGGCTCTCGACCACTTGCGAGACCGTGCGGGCGTGGCAGGGCTGGCCTGGCTTGTCGACGCCGCGGCGCTTGTAACCCCACTGGTAGGGATCCAGGGAGATGTAGATCGTCCGCGTCAGCGCCTGGCCCTCGGCGGGCGACGGGACCGGCGCCTCGCGCAGCACGAAGGTGTCGTCCGTCGGCCACGGCGGCACGGGGCCGTCGGCCAGGGTCCAGTATCGGTTCATCGCGCTCGTCCTCCCGCGGCCTTCTTAGCCGCCGGCCGCGCGCAGCACACGGCCATTTCCGACGGCGGCCGGCCGCCCTAAGAAGGCGCATGCGCCTTGCGCTTCGCCCTCATCCCGACACGCCCAGCGAGGCGGTCTCGCGCATCGACGTCGAGGCGACGCGCCGCGGCCGGGACCTGGTCCTCGCCTACGAGGTCTTCGGCGACATCACCGCCCTGGTCCTGGCGCCGCCCGGCCCTCCCGAGCGCACGGACGAGCTCTGGCGGACCACCTGCTTCGAGGCCTTCGTCGGCCGGGTCGGCGACGACGGCTACGCCGAGTTCAACCTCGCCCCCTCGACACGCTGGGCCGCCTACCGCTTCACCGGCTATCGCGAGGGCATGGCCGACCTCGCCATCGAAACGCCCCGGATCGCGCTCACCCCCGGCGAGGGGCGTCTCGTCGTGGCCGCGACCGTGACCGTGCCACTCGAGGGCGACTGGCGCCTCGGCCTGACGGCGGTGATCGAGGAGGCGTCGGGACGCAAGTCGTACTGGGCGCTCGCGCACGCGCCGGGCAGGCCCGACTTCCACCAGGCGGCGGGCTTCGCCGCCATTCTTCCGCCTACGGAGCTTTGATGAACTTCGGTCTCGACCGCCTGATCGCCGACCCCGCCCTGCGCGCGCCGCTGGCGGGCCGGCGCGTCGCCCTGCTCGCCCACCCGGCCTCGGTGACGGCCGACCTGACCCACGCCCTGGACGCCCTGGCCGCGTGCGGCGACGTGCGCCTGACCGCCGCCTTCGGCCCCCAGCACGGCCTCAGGGGCGACAAGCAGGACAACATGGTCGAGAGCCCCGACTACGCCGACCCCGTGCACGGCGTGCCGGTGTTCAGCCTCTACGGCGAGGTGCGCAAGCCGACCGACGCCATGATGCAGACCTTCGACGTCCTGCTGGTCGACCTGCAGGACCTGGGCTGCCGCATCTACACCTTCATCACCACCCTCAGGTACGTGCTCGAGGCCGCCGCGCGCGAGGGCAAGGCGGTCTGGGTCCTCGACCGGCCGAACCCTGCCGGCCGCCCCGTCGAGGGCCTGACCCTGCGACCCGGCTGGGAGAGCTTCGTCGGGGCCGGCCCGATGCCGATGCGCCATGGCCTGACGCTGGGCGAACTGGGCGCCTGGTTCGTCGAGACCCTGAAGCTCGACGTCGAATACCGCGTGATCGAGATGGAGGGCTGGGACCCGGCCGCCGCGCCCGGCTACGGCTGGCCCCTGGGAGAGCGCGCCTGGATCAACCCCAGCCCCAACGCGCCCAACCTGTGGATGGCCCGCGCCTACGCCGGCACGGTGATGCTCGAGGGCACGACCCTGTCGGAGGGCCGCGGCACCACCCGCCCGCTGGAACTGTTCGGCGCGCCGGACATCGATGCGCGCGCCGTGATGGCCACGATGCACGACCTCGCCCCGCAGTGGCTCGCCGGCTGCCGGCTGCGCGACTGCTGGTTCGAGCCCACCTTCCACAAGCACGTCGGCAAGCTGTGCGCCGGGGTGCAGATCTGCACCGAGGGGCCGGCCTACGGCCACGGCAGCTTCAAGCCCTGGCGCGTCCAGGCCCTGGGCTTCAAGGCCATCCGGGCCCTCCACGGCGACTATCCGCTTTGGCGCGATTTCCCCTACGAGTACGAGGTCGGCAAGCTCGCCATCGACGTCATCAACGGCGGGCCGGCCCTGCGCGAATGGGTCGACGATCCCGCTGCGACCCCGGCGGACCTCGACGCCCTCACGCTCCCGGACGAACAGGCCTGGCTGGCCGAGCGCCGCCCGTTCCTGCGCTACTGAGCCGAGCCGGCCGCGCCGTCCGTCCCCGGATCACCGAGACGTTCCCGCAAGCTCGGCGCCAGACGTCTTGCGCTTCGGCCGTGGTGACGGGAGAACGGGGCCGCGCGGGCGGGCGCCGCTCTTTTTGAGTCTCGGTGGGTGATGAAGACTAAGGTTCGCGGCCGCGTCGCGTCTTCGATGGTCCTGGCCGCGGCGCTCGCCGCCTGCGTTCCCGCCCCCAAGGCCCCGCCTCGCCCGGCCGGGCCGCCGCCGGCGCCGGCCGCCTTCATGCTGCCGGAGATCGACATCGACACCAGCCTGGCGGCGGTGTTCGCCAGCTCGGAGTCCCCGGGCATGGTCGCCGCCGTCGTCCAGGGCGACAAGGTGACGGTCCGCGGCTTCGGGCGCATGGGTCCCAAGGACGATCGGGTCCCTGACGCCAGGACCATCGTGCGACTGGAGTCGCTGTCCAAGCTCCTGACCAGCCAGTTGCTCGTCAGCCTCGCGG
>DASZQQ010000126.1:0-4124 GCA_035549595.1 Caulobacteraceae bacterium | reverse complement strand
CCCCGGATCTCGGCCGGCCGAGAGGTCGCGCTTGACCTGCGCCGCCGCGGCGGTGGGCGAGCGGCCGGGGGGCAGGGCGATGCGCGCGGTCTCGCCGAACGGCAGGCCCGGCTGCAGGAAGCCGCCGGCCTCGACCGCCGGCAGACGGGTCAGCACCCGCGGCCCCAGGGCGAAGCCGCGCGACAGGCGGTCGGGCTCGCTGACCAGAACGGCGCGGGCGACCATCGGCACGTTGCCGACCATGAAGGGCTCGCCGAGCTTCAGGTGCAGGCGGTCGAGCAGCGGCTGCTCGACGGCGGCGCCCTGGACGGGGCGTCCCGAGGCGTCGCGGCCGGGCGCCAGGGCGGCGGCGAGGCTGGGCGCGCCCTTCAGCTCCACCTGGCCGGCCAGGGGATAGCCGTCGCTGACGCCGCGCAGTTCGACCAGGCGGCGCTCGCCGTCCGGGGCCTCGGCCATGGCGCGGGCGGCGACGGCGTAGTCGGTCCGGCCCTGGCGGGCGAAGGCCGCGCGCTCGGCGGCGGTGAAGCGGCGCTGCTCGAGGGTGACGGAAACGTCGCCGCCGAGGATCTCACGGGCCTGGGAGGCGAGCCCCTGGCGGAACGCCTCGGCGGTCGAGCCCGCCGCCGCGATCGCCGCCACGCCGAGCGCCAGGCAGGCCAGGAAGACGCGGAACCCCCGCACCCCGCCGCGCAGCTCGCGCGCTGCGAACTTCAGGAACGCGGGCGTCCCGCTCACGCCGGTTCCCGGTCGGCCGGGGTCTCGGCGGCGATGCGGCCGTCGGCCATGCGGGCGATGCGGTCGGCGCGCTCGGCGAGGCGCTCGTCGTGGGTGACCAGCACCAGGGCCGCGCCGGTCTCGCGCACCAGGTCGAACATCATGTCGGCGACGGCGGCGGCGTTGGCCGCGTCGAGGTTGCCGGTGGGCTCGTCGGCGAACAGCAGCTTCGGCCGCGCCGCGAGGGCCCGCGCCAGGGCGACGCGCTGCTGCTCGCCGCCGGAGAGCTGGTGCGGATAGTGGCTGCGGCGGGCGGCAAGGCCGACCTTGTCGAGCCAGGCCCTGGCGGTGGCGGCCGCGTCCGGCGCGCCGGCGATCTCCAAGGGCGCGGCGACGTTCTCCTCGGCGGTCATGTTCGGCAGCAGGTGGAACGACTGGAACACCAGCGAGACCCGCCCGCGGCGCAGGCGCGCGCGGCCGTCCTCGTCGAGGCGGGCGAGGTCCTGGCCGAACAGCCTCACCTGGCCGGCGCTCGGCCGCTCCAGGCCGGCGGCGACCGAGATCAGCGACGACTTGCCCGACCCGGAGGGGCCGATCACCGCCACGCGCTCGCCGGGCGCGACCACGAAGTCGACCCCGCGCAGGATCTCCACCGGCCCGGCCGCCGAGGGCAGGGTCAGGGCCACGCCCTCGAGGGTAAGCGGCGCGTCAGCCGCGGCGGCGTCGAACATTCTGCTGCGTTTCCCGCGTTTGAGGCGCGCCCAAGGACCCTTACATAGGTCTCTCGCATGGCCTCTACACCTGACCTTTTCTTAACCCGCCGCACGCTGATCGCCGCCGGACTTTCGAGCCTGGCCGCGGGGCCCGCCCTGGCGCTCGGCGGCCGGATCGTCACCATCCTCGGCGACTCAATCACCGCCGGCCTCGGCCTGCCCGCCGCCCAGGCCCTGCCGGCCCAGCTGCAACAGGCGCTCGCCGCCACCGGGACGCCGGCCGTCGTCCGCGGCGCCGGGGTCTCGGGCGACACCACCGCCGGCGGCCTGGCGCGGGTCAACTTCTCGGTCCAGGCCGACACCGACGTCTGCGTCGTCGCCCTGGGCGGCAACGACCTGCTGCAGGGGCTGGACCCGAAGACGACGCGCGCCAACCTGGACGCCATCGTCCGGCGCCTGAAGGCGCGCCGGATCGGCGTCGTCATCGCCGGCATGACCGCGCCGGCGGCGATCGGCGCCGGCTATGTGCGCGACTTCGACGCGGTGTTCCCCGCGGTGGCCAGGGCCGAGGGCGTCGGCCTCTACCCGAACCTCCTGGCCGGCGTCGGCCAGACTCCCGGCCTGAACCAGCGCGACGGCATCCACCCGAACGCGCAAGGGGTGCGGATCATCGCCGCGCGGCTGGCCCCGGTCGTGGCGCGCGCGCTGAGGGCCCGCCGATGAGCCTTCGCCTGTTCGCCGCCGTGGCCGTGCCCGAGCACATCGGCGAGGGCCTCGCGCGCCGCCAGCAGGGCCTGCCGGGCGCGCGCTGGCGCCCGCTCGAGGCGCTGCACATCACCCTGCGCTTCGCCGGCGACATCCCCGAGAACCAGGCGGCGGACCTCGATACCGAGCTGTCGGTGGTCGGTGGGCGGCCGTTCGACCTGACCCTCGCGGGGGTGGGCGCCTTCGGCGAGGGCGAGGACATCCACGCCGTCTGGGCCGGGGTCGAGGAGAACGCGGACCTGCGCCAGCTGGCCGCCCGCTGCGAGAGCGCCGCGCGCCGCGCGGGCCTGAAGCCCGACACGCGACACTACCGGCCGCACGTCACCCTCGCCTACCTGCGCCGGCCCGAGCCGGCCCGCGTCGCGGCCTGGATCCAGGGCCACAACCTGCTCAAGGCCCCGCCCTTCCGGGTGATGGACTTCGGCCTCTATTCCAGCTGGCAGACCGACGAGGGCTCGCGCTACCGGCTCGAGGCCAGCTACCCGCTGGGCTGACCGGGCACATGATCGCCGCCGCCGGCGGCGTTCGTGTCCCCTTCTCAGCCGGGGTCCTCCGGAGGGGACCCGAACCCTGCGGGATCATGTCCCCGTAATCAGGCCGCCGCGTGGTCCTTCAGGACGCCCAGGGGCGTGATCGCCAGGGTCTCCTCGTGCGTCGAGTCCAGCACCACCGGCGGGGCGACGCCGGCGTCGAGGGCCTCCTTCCAGCGCGGCGCGCACAGGCACCAGCGGTCGCCGGGCTTCAGGCCCGGGAACGCCGCCTCGGGGACGGGCGTCGTCAGGTCGTTGCCGACCAGGGCCGAGAAGGCCAGGAACTCGGCCGTCATCACGGCGCATACGGTGTGCATGCCCAGGTCGTGCGGCCCGGTCTCGCAGCAGCCGTTGCGGAAGAAGCCCGTCATCGGCGACGTCGAACAGGGCTTCAGCTCGCCGCCCAGCACGTTGCGGGCGCCCTCGTCGTAGCGCGTGGTCATGCGACGATGTTACGGCGTTGTGCTAATCTCGATCCAGTTCTTTGGGGGAGCTTCTTGACCAGCCAGGCCCGGCCGCGCCGCAGCGCGCTCTACATGCCCGCCTCCAACGCCCGCGCGGTGGAGAAGGCGCGCCAGCTGCCCTGCGACGTCGTCATCCTCGACCTGGAGGACGCGGTGCTGCCCGACGCCAAGGTCGAGGCGCGGGCGGCCGCCGTGGCGGCGGTGACGGCGGGCGGCTTCGGCGCGCGCGAGGTGATGGTGCGCGTCAACGCCCTGACCACCCCCTGGGGCGCCGACGACCTGGCCGCCGTGGCGGCGGCGGGGCCGGACGCGGTGCTGGTCCCCAAGATCGAGGGGCCGGACGACGTCCTGGCCGCCGATGCGGCGCTGAAGGCCGCGCCCGCGAAGACCCGGCTGTGGGCGATGATCGAGACCGGCAAGGCGATCCTCCGCCTCGACGCCATCGGCCAGGCCGCGGCGACGACGCGCCTCGCCGGCTTGTGCATGGGCGTCAACGACCTCGCCAAGGAGATGAACGCCCGCCAGACCGCCGGCCGCGAGCCGTTCTGGGCCGCGCTCGGCCTCTCGGTCATGGCCGCCAGGGCCTATGGCCTCTCGATCCTCGACGGCGTGCACAACGAGATCGACGACCTCGCCGCCCTGGAGGCCGTCTGCCGCCAGGGCGCGGACTTCGGCTTCGACGGCAAGAGCCTGATCCATCCCAGCCACCTGGAGATCTGCAACCGGGTGTTCACGCCGCCGGAGAGCGAGGTCGCCTGGTCCCGGGCGGTGATCGCCGCCTTCGACGATCCGGCCAACGCCGGGCGCGGGGCGCTCCGGGTCGAGGGCCGTCTGGCCGAACTGCTGCACCGCGACCAGGCGCGGCGGCTGGTGGCCATCGCCGACGCCATCGCCGCGATGGGATGACACGCATGCGCCGCGCGGTCATCGTCCTTGCT